>NZ_KV790870.1:64302-186724 GCF_001807725.1 Granulicatella sp. HMSC31F03
TAGAAAATCAGTTTGACTATATCTGTAAACGTGCGATGGAAGACGAACGTAAGAATTATATGCTTTATCTTTCAAGGATTTCAAATCGAGAAGTGTCCTTTTCGGATATTGGCGATTATATTGTCAATCAGTTTGCAACGACAGATACTTATTCATCTGATTTTCAGATTTTATCGCTCAATGGAATATCCGTTGGTGTTGAAAATGATTTGTTGAGTGAAGCATTACGTGAGTTGCCAGACAAAAAACGTGAAATTCTACTGCTGTTTTATTTTATGGATATGAGCGATTCAGAAATTGCAGACCTGCTGAAATTGAACCGTTCTACTGTCTATCGGCATAGAACCAGTGGACTAGCCTTAATCAAAAAGTTTATGGAGGAATTTGAAGAATGAAAACACAATATCCTATGATTCCCTTTCCTCTCATTGTAAAGGCAACAGACGGCGATACAGAAGCGATTAACCAGATTATACGTCATTACAGAGGGTACATAGCGAAACGTTCCTTGCATCTTATGAAAGATGAATACGGAAATCAAAGTATGGTCGTTGATGAAGTCTTACGTGGAAGAATGGAAACCAGACTGATTACAAAAATCTTGTCATTTGAAGTTAAGTGACCAACTTTCTCTTTTCGTGGAAGCGTGCCATTCCATTCTACTCTTCCCGATTTGAGAGCTTGTTATTCCATCAAAGCATATTGTTTTTTCAGTATGTTTTGATAGGCTGACAAGCCATTTGTTTTTTGAAAATTAAATAATAGCAATCGAATACGTTTCGATAAGAAAAGAGCCGACGGAATTAACCGCCATGACCTGTCTTCTAAAGATAGCAAGCGATTCAGTTAGTGATCCGAGAAGCAATCTTTAGCATGATTGCCAGCGAAGACATTCTTATCGTGATAATGATACTTCTGCATAGTCAACAGTCCGAGCGTGATAAAACCGTCGCAGGCAATGAGTGCAGTTGCATGAGAACCATGCAAGGGTGGAACTCCCGTGAGCTTTGCTAAAGCTGTTTGATTGCTTGAAATAAATTAAGAAATAAAGATAAGGAGGGAGTTTTGTGAATGATAAATTAATTCGATATAGCATACAAATTGCCATGTTAAAACAGCTCCTTTCCAGAAATTTGATTTCCGAAAAAGAATACTTATTAGCTAAACAAAGAATTATGAAAGAATATAAAATTATTTCAGACATAACCTCCTGAATTGTGTGATAATAATTTTTATATTAACACCGCTATAGGAATACAAAAAGGAGGTTATAAAAATGAAAGAAGTAGAGGTTATAAAGGCTAATAGTTCGATTTCAAAATCTAAACGTGGAAAACAAATTGAACGTTTGCGTTTGTCTGCCTATTGTAGAGTAAGCACAGACAGTGAAGACCAACTAAGTAGTTATGCTTCACAAAAAACTTATTATACTGATTTAATTCAAAAAACAGTGAGTGGATTTTTTCTGGAATTTATGCTGATGAAGCTATTACAGGAACACAAGTTACGAAGCGTGAAGATTTTCAAAGAATGATTAATGATTGTATGAATGGTGAAATAGATATGATTATTACAAAATCTATTTCCAGATTCGCTAGAAATACTTTGGACACTTTGAAGTATGTACGAATGTTAAAAGAAAAGGATATTGCTGTCTATTTTGAAGATGAGAAAATTAATACTTTAACTATGGACGGAGAATTATTACTTGTGGTACTTAGTTCAGTGGCGCAACAAGAAGTTGAAAATATATCTGCCAATGTAAAAAAAGGTTTAAAAATGAAAATGAAGCGTGGTGAGCTAGTCGGCTTTCAAGGTTGCCTTGGTTATGATTATCACCCAGAAGATAAGTCAATAACGGTCAATGAAGAAGAAGCTGAAATTGTACGATATATCTTCAAAAGGTATGTAGAAGGAGCAGGCGGTTCTGTTATTGGACAAGAACTTGAAAATCTCGGGTACAAAACTAAATATGGTAATTCAACATGGGTGCCAACAACTGTTTTAGGTATTATCAAAAATGAAAAATATAAGGGGGATTTGTTACTCGGTAAAACTTTCACTGTCGACCCTATTTCAAAACGTCGTTTAGATAATATGGGAGAAGAGGATCAGTTTTACATACGCAATCATCATGAGCCAATTATTAGTGAGGGAATCTTTGAAAAAGCACAGGAAATATTGAATTGGAGAAACAAAAATCGGGGTAAAATTGGAAATGGTGATACTAAAAGAGAAAAATTTAGTAGGAAGTATGCTTTTAGCTGTTTACTTGAATGTGGCTTCTGTAAGGGTACGTTAACTAGACGTAAATGGCATAGTGGTTCACAGTATGATAAAGTTATTTGGCAATGTGTCACTTCAACTAAAAAAGGGAAAAAACATTGCCCAGAGAGCAAAGGAATACCAGAACAAGCAATTGAAGACGCTTTTGTTGAAAGTTATCGTATTTTGTGTGATAGCAATAAAGATGTTCTTGACGAGTTTTTAAGAACAATGAATGAGACATTGAGCAGTAGTTCAGTTAATAAGCAACTTTCCAAAGTAGAAAAAGAAATTGAATCGCTGGAAAAGAAAAAGAGTAAGTTAGTTGATATGCGTTTGGAAGATGTTATTGATTCAGAAACCTATGAATCAAAATTTTCTGCTTTGACAAATAAACAAGAAGATATGCTAAACGAACGAGAAAAACTTCAAGAAACCGCAACGAATGAGAAGGATATTAAACGTCGTTTGCAGGAGTTCAAAAAAACTTTGGAGCAAAATGAAGTTTTGCATGAATTTGACCGATATGTTTTTGAAAGTATTGTTGAAAAAGTTATTGTGGGGGGATATGATGAAGATGGAAATATTGACCCTGCACAACTTGTCTTTGTATATAAAACAGGATTCAAAAATAGCTTAGATGGCAATAGGTTTAAGCCAATGAGAAAGAATGCAAGAGGAAATCGCAAGACAAATGAATTGTGTTCACAATCTAATAACGAGGTTCAGTCTTTGTCTTCCCATAGTAGTTCCGACACGTGTTGAGTGTGTGTCACTGCTTGTGCGAGCTGAGGCATCAGCGAAGTAGAAGTAAATAATCTCCCATGCCATAGGACTCGTAGAATGAGGAGGGAAACAGACGAAATGATACGGTAGTCCGAATCACTGAATGTGTAGGTTTGCTGGTGCAATCTTAATCAGTCAATAATAAAATGATATGTTTTAAAAAATTATAATTTCGAAACGTGAATAAACTTGTTTAAACTTTATGTATCTTTAGAAAGAGTGATAACTCGAAAGAACAAATTTTTTGATGGGCGGGAATCCCCAAATAAAGAAATATAGCAATGTTGAGAAAATTGACTAGTTTTCATTATCTAAATCTTAATCTAGGTAACTTAAGTGTAGACGAACTTGATAGATTACTAGTGAAGACTGCAAAATGTGATGTGAAAAGAATCGGGGAGAGCTTGATGAATTTTATTAGTAAAGTAGCCATAAATAAAGGCTGGTCAGATGATAAAAAATATTGTGTGACTGATCAAAATCATCAAAAATATTTCTTGCGTGTTTCTGATAAGGAGAAGTTAGATTCTAAAAAATTTGAATTTGATATGATGGAGAAAGTAGCTTCTCTTGGAGTTCCGATGTGTAAACCAATTAGCATTGAACTCTGCGATAACGAAGTACATTCTTTACACGAATGGATAGACGGGAAAGATGCAAGAGAAACCATTTTAACTGTTTCGAAAGAACAACAATACACTTACGGAGTAGAAGCAGGAAATATACTTCGAAAAATTCATTCACTTCCTGTTACAGAAGTTCGTGAAGATTGGGAACCTTTTTTTAATCGAAAAATTGATGACAAAATCAAAAAATACAAAGAATGTCCCGTTCAATACGAAAATGGTCAGATTTTTATTAATTATTTAAATGCAAATCGAGAATTGTTAAAAGATAGACCTCAGGTTTTCCAACATGGAGATTATCATATCGGGAATTTCATGATTGGTGAAAATCGTAAAATTTATGTCATTGACTTTGATCGATTTGATCTTGGAGATTCTTGGGAGGAGTTCAATCGTATTGTGTGGTCCGCTCAAGTCTCTCCCTCTTTTGCATCTGGTATGATAGATGGATATTTTGATGACAAGGTTCCAGATTTATTTTGGAAACTTCTTGCCATTTACATTCTAAGTAACATAGTTGGAGCTCTACCCTGGGCTCTATCTTATGGAAGCGAAGAAATAGCAGTAATGCAAAATCAAGCCAAGGAAATTTTAGAATGGTATGATGATTTGAAGCAAATCATTCCTAGTTGGTACTTGAACAAGGAGACTGAATAATATAAAGGTTGAAATATCAATTTGAAAATATGTCAAGATTATTTGCTCATATTATAACGAATTCAATTCTTTATTAATACCTATCGAGAATTATCTTGAAACTTGGAATGTTGTTTAGGAGGTAAGTTACATGAAAGAATATATTTTGAATTTAGAAAAAGAATTTTCTTTGATAGAAAATGGATTCAAAGAGGAAGAGAGAAGAGCGCTTGCTGACTATCTATCAAACGATATTGCGTATACTAAAGAATTAGCATTTTTAGCCTTTAAATCCAATGTATATCAAGTTAGAATGTATAGTGTATTTCTCTTTGGCCATTTGTCATCGTATGAAGAAATTTTGATCTTCATGAGGGATGAGGTTTCAAAAGATGAAAATTGGAGAGTTCAAGAAGTATTAGCAAAAGCATTTGATGAATTTTGTAAACAAACAGGTTATGAAAAATCTCTTCCGGTTATTGACGACTGGCTACAAAATAATAATCCAAATGTCAGAAGAGCTGTTACAGAAGATTTAAGAATATGGACGAGTAGACCATATTTCAAGGACAATCCAGATGAAGCTATTAAACGAATCGCAACATTAAAAGAAGATTCCAGTGAATATGTTAGAAAATCAGTTGGTAATGCTTTGAGGGATATTAGCAAAAAATTTCCAAAGTTGATTAAAGAAGAACTTGATAGTTGGGATATTAAGAGTAAAGAGATTCAACAAGTTTACAAGTTAGCAAGTAAGTTTATTAAGTGACAATTATCAGCTACAAAGTAGAAAAAAGGGAACTATAAAATATTTTTATTCTAAAGTTTAATTTTAAACAACAACTCTATCACTTTCGTTCTATAATATAGAAGTTCGCTAGCACCACACGTTGAGGCGGTAGTCTTGATGTTAAGGATCAGGGACTAAGGTGTGTAAAAGCCTTTGAAATCAGACACTTTCCGGGATTCGATCATCTCGGAATGGTCGAGCGGGAGACTTGTCCATGGTAACTTGTCCAAAGCCGATTTATGGCCAAAATGTGATAGGGTTGGGTTGCCGAAATAGATTTCAGGGGTTTATTGAGTGTTCAGGATAGATGTCGGAAAATGATAGAAGACACATGAATGTATGCTGATATGCAACCAAAGATGACAAAAATCATATAAATATGTCACGTTTGGTTGGTGGAAACAACGCACTCCCTCGGGTAAAATTAGTATAGAAACTACTGAAAGTGGGTGCGAAATGGAAGCTGTAAAAATCGTTTTAATAATTATCCTGATCATTGTCGCCATATCTGGTATAGCATTCGGGATATATTGGTATCGAAACATTCATTGGTATGACAAATATGAGAAGGCGTTGAAGGAAGTTCATGCTGCTGAAAAACAGATCACATTACCGACCGGCAGTATCATCAATTACGGAGAGGTTGAGAATGACAAACCTCCGCTTCTCCTGATCCACGGACAGATGAGCATTTGGGAAGACTATGCGCTTGTCATGCCCGAGCTCAGTAGGAACTGGCATATTTACGCCGTCGATGTATACGGACACGGTGAATCATCACATGATGAAAGCCTCTATTATCTTGATGTGAACGGCGACGATCTGATTTGGTTTATCAACAATGTCATTGGGAAGCCTACAGTTGTTTCAGGGCATTCTAACGGAGCGATTACGGCGGCATATGTTGCGGCATACGGCGGTGAGAACATTGCTGGCGTGGTGCTTGAAGATCCTCCGGTATTTTCGACGGAGGGAGAAGGCTGGGATGACAGCTTTGCCTATAAGGACACGTTTAAGTCTTTGCATGAATACAATAAGTCAGACAAGACGGAGTGCTGGGAAGCTTATTACCTCCGTCACTGTTACTGGGGACAGCTGTTTATGAAAAACGCGATGCCCGGTATTGCAAATTATGCCCAGGGGTATCATGACAAGCATCCTGATAAAGCCGTAAAGATCGGATTCCTTCCTTCTTCCATATGGTCTGTGTTTGAATATGCAAGAGAGTATGATTTTGCATATGGGGAACGGTTTTACGACTTGAGCTGGAATCATGGTTTAAAGCATGAAGATATTCTGTCGGATATTGAAGTTCCTTGTGTGTACATCCATGCAAAAGAACAGGTGGCTTATGACGGAACTTACCTGTGCGCCGCATCGCGTGAACAGGCAGAGCGTGCCGTTTCATACATCGGAGAAAATTGCAGTCTTGTGGAGACAGATACAAGTGATCATGTAATACATACCGTTCATAGCGATTTTTATATCCAGTCAGTTAATTCATTACAGAAATGAGGAATTTGGTTTGCTGAAAGAGAATCTGATTATGCTGCGAAAATTAAAAGGCTTTTCACAGGAGGAAATAGCAGAGAAAATAGATATTTCCCGTCAGGCATATGGAAAATGGGAGAGCGGTGAGACAATACCGGATATAGAGAAGTGCGCCATTCTGGCTGACGTCTATGGGGTCACCATTGACAGTCTGATCCGGGAACATCGTGTAGAGAATACGCCTTTAGCACCGACACCTGCCGGTAAGCATATATTCGGGGCAGTCGCAATAAGCGAACGTGGCCAGATCGTGATCCCTAAAGAAGCGCGGGAATTGTTCGGGCTGACCGGCGGATGCAAGCTGGTGATTCTTGGAGATGAGAATGAAGGGTTAGCATTGATTAGGGCCGACAAATTTGAGAAAAAGATAAAAGACTTCCTTGCAAATGCTGGGATGGATACCGACAAGTGAAAAAAATATAGATTACAAATGAAAGAGAGCAAGCGACCTTACGGTTAATCCCAAGGGAAGCTTGCTCTTATTCTGTAATATCTACGCTTACACCGGATTTGAATTCGACCGTAAAGTGGTCGGTGAAAACGGTGACCTTTTCGATGAGCCATCTAACAAGCTCCTCGTCGAAGTCTGTGACCTCGGTTGCATGCTGGCCGATGAAGTCCTGCAGTTCTTTGATCCGCTTCATGGATTCCTCGTGGCTGTGTCTGTCGACGGCAGCTTTTTCTTTCTGCTCCCTTAGCCGGAAGATTTCGTCCTCGACAAGAATATATCCTTGATAAAAACGGAGAAAAGATAAAACTTAAAAGTGGAAACTATAAATCAAGAAAAGTAAATCTCAATGATTGGAACGAGCCTGACAAGGCAATCAAGCGTGGAGAGAAACCAAGTGTAATTGCACAGATTAAAAAGTAGCAAGAGCAACAGAAAAAATACGAAAAGAAAAAAGAGAGAACAAAAGATAATTATAGGAATTCAAAAAGGGAAGATGTTTTAACTTTATTAGGGGACTTTCAAGCACCGTGGGAAGCTGATATAGAAAAAATACCTAAAAATGATATAATGTTAAGATAGATAAATAAATTTTAAAGCAGTCCAGTAAATTATTTTTGAATAAATTATATAATGCACATGAATGAGGGGACTGATGTGAAGAAGAAACTAAAACCGTTAGTTGATTATATCATTTTAATTTTATATTCAAGATGACGAAATTAAAGAAATTTACTCTAATGCTATGGATATCGGATATAATACTCCAGAGATAAATGGTACGACCAAAATGAAGCACCATATGCGTTGTTTTATAGAGGAAATGATGGAATATATACATATTTCTCGTTGGGTCAAAGCCAGTTTTTTTGTATTATACCGGTAACAAAAAATATACTTGAGGAGTATTCAAATAAAGATGTTAAGTTATTTGAAGTTAAAAAGTAAATGACTACAAGCGTTAAAATATTGTGATGGAATGCTACTAAACTATAAGAATAGATAAATCTAAATTTGTTGAGGAGAGAATATGGATTTTAATAGGATGATTCCTGAATTATCAGTTTTTGATATTGGTCGGACTAAAAAATTTTATAGTGAATTAGGATTTAAAATTGAATATGAACGTGCTGAAGATAAATTTGTTTTCATATCTTTTCAAGATAGTCAGTTTATGTTTGAACAAATTCACGATGATGGTTGGAATATAGGTGAACTAGTATATCCATTAGGAAGAGGAATAAATTTTTCAATAGCTGTCGATAATATTGAAGAACTTTATCAATTAGTGAAGAATTTGAATATAGAATTATACAGAGAACTAACTAGAAACATATATCAAGTTAATGGAATAGAAGAAACGCAAATAGAGTTTTTAATACAAGATCCAAACGGGTATTTGTTAAGATTTACAAATTAACAAATATCAATTTAGCGAGAAATGATCATTTGAATTTATAGAGAATTATCAAAAAGAGCTAAGAAAGAGTCATTCTACAAAGTTTAAGCTCATTGAAGAATTAGAAGGTCAGTTATCAGTTAATAGAAGCTTTGATAGCTGAAATTCAAATTTATGAAGAGAAGCAGCCTAATGGACAGTGGCTAAAGTCAATTACTTTCAAGTTTCCTATCATAGACGAAGATTTGAATATAGATTTGGACAATAATGAGCAAGTTGAGTGTATAGCGTTGCTTGTGCGAGATGAGGCAACAGCGAAGTAAAAATTGAGTATATTGATATTTCCAGCACCAGATGGAGGGGAAACGATGCATCATATTGAGATTTATGTAAGTAATTTAGAGAACACCAAGGAATTCTATTCTTGGATACTGAGCGTTTTAGGTTTTGAGTTGTTCCAAGTATGGAAAGACGGATTTTCCTATAAAAAGGACGAATTTTATATTGTTTTTGTACAGACAAAAGAAAAGTATCTTAATAACAAATACAATAGATGTAATATTGGCTTAAATCACCTTGCTTTCCGTTGTCAAACTAAGGATAAAATCGATCAAATTCGGAAGAATCTTATTCAGAGAAATATAGTTTTGCTTTATGATGATAAATATCCATATGCCGGTGGTGCTGAACATTATGCAGTCTATTTTGAAGATCCGGATAGGATTAAAATAGAAATTTGCTTGGATGAACTTAAAAATTTTCAGTAATGATCATCAATGCTAAATTTTAGTTTGTAGAGGTAAACCCTTTTAACGATAACCTTATGCTATCGTTAAAAAGAGTTAAATCGTGAAAATCCTCCATCGTAAGCAATTTTACAAACAGCTGGAATTTAAGGAGAGAAAAATGGTTTTAGAAGCGGAAAGATTGATTCTTCGTCCATGGGAAGAAAAAGATGCCCATGATTTATTTCAATATGCCAGTAATCCAGAGGTTGGTCCGATTACAGGTTGGCCAGTACATACTAGTGTTGAAAACAGTAGGGAGATAATAAAAAGTGTTCTTTCAGCACCTGAGACATACGCCATCGTTTTAAAAGAAACCATGCAGCCAGTGGGTAGCATAGGATTGATGATTGGCTCTGCAAGTGATAAAGGGATTCCTGATACGGAGGCGGAGATTGGTTACTGGATAGGAGTTCCGTATTGGGGTCAGGGTTTTATCCCAGAAGCAGTTCGTGAGATGATGAGACATGGATTTGATGACTTGAATCTGGAAAAATTGTGGTGTGGTTATTTTGACGGCAACACAAAGTCACAGAGAGTTCAGGAAAAATGTGGGTTCCGTTATCATCATACAAAAGAGAACGTTCCGTGTGCATTGGAAGGTGTTCTTCGTACAGAACATATAACTTGTTTATCAAAGTCAGAATGGATTTCATTTAAGTAAATCGAAGTGTGTCGAGGTGCTACCTGTGAATTAAAGTGATTTAGAAAAGCCTTGTTCTCAAGGCTTTTTGTTATATAAAAAATAGCAAATGAAAAGTGTCTTTTAAAAATATAATATAGTTTCTATTCATTATTAAATATTGAACTAACATAACTGTTATAGTATAATAAGAACAGATAGAACAGAAGTAACAGTTGAATAGTTAGGAGGATATAGAGGGTGAATATACAGATTAATAATTCAAGCGATGATCCGATTTATTTACAGATAAAAAATCAAATAAAGGCTCAGATTATTTCTGGAGAATTAAAGGTTGGCGAGCAGTTGCCATCAATCCGATTTTTAGCAAAAGAACTTCGGGTGAGTATGATAACTGCTAAAAGAGCTTTTGATGAACTGGAACTTGAGGGTTTCATTAATTCAGTTCAAGGTAAAGGTAACTTCGTTGCGACTCAAAATAAGGAGCTTATTCGTGAAGAATATTTGAAACGAATCGAATCAAAGTTGCAAGATATTGTTGAGCTTTCAGAAATTGCAGGTGTATCCAATGATGAGTTGGTAGAGATGTTTAGTAGTTATATGGAGGGAAATTATGAGTAATTATGCTATTGAAATCAAAAACTTGGTTAAAAAATTTGACAGTTTTACATTAGGTCCGATAGATTTGTCTATTCCTAAAGGAACTATCGTCGGATACATTGGTCAAAATGGTGCAGGAAAAAGTACAACCATAAAGTTGTTGTTAGGAATACTTAAGAAAGATTCAGGAGAAATTAAAATTTTAGGTTATGATAATCCTAACAGTATTGAACTGAAAGATAAAATCGGAGTAGTGTTTGATGAGTTGTTAGTTCCAGAAGAGTTGACACTTGTTGATTTGGAAAAATTTTGTTCAAGGATTTATTCAAAGTGGGACAGAGAATTTTTTTATCAATTAAAAAGGAAATTTAATCTATCTGAAAAACAGGCTATTAAAAGTTATTCTCGTGGAATGAGAATGAAATTATCTATGGCAGTAGCTTTATCTCATAATGCAGAGATTCTTATATTGGATGAAGCTACTAGTGGTTTGGATCCGATAGTAAGGGAAGAAATTTTAGATTTTCTGCTTGAATTTATGCAAGATGAAAATCACACAATTCTAATCTCTTCACATATTTTATCGGATTTAGAGAAGGTGGCAGACTATATCGCTTTTATCAATGATGGTAAACTTCTTTTTGTTGAACCAAAGGATGAACTCAAAGAAAACTATGGTATCTGTACTTTATCTAATGAAGAAGTTGAAAATCTTGATGAGAAAGCCATAATTGGAAGAAGGATACATTCATTTGGACAAGAGCTGCTTGTTAAAAGAAATCTTGTTCCAGATGGGATAAGATTACAAAAACCGTCTATCGAAGATATTATGCTTTATTTTGTGAAAGGAGATAAAATATAATGACTGCATTGATATTAAAAGATATAGCTACTTTAAAAAAGACGCTGCTATTGACGATTACTATTTGTATTGCACTCGCTGTGTATGGGATATATGAAAATGTGATTTTTATGATTCCGCTTATATGTGTAATGATACCGTTAATTTTAACTGCTATCGCTTTTGGCTATGATACGAAATCGAAGTTTGAACAATTCGCCTTTTCGATGCCTATTAAAAAGAGCAGCTTTGTATTAAGTAAATTGTTTTTTGCGTTTGTATTTGGGTTAGTTGGTTCAGTATGTTTATTTGTTCTATTTATAGTTAAAAATGAGATGTCGATAGATAACATCGTATTTATCTCACTGATTACATTAGTTGCAAGTGTTTTAATGTCAGCGATTCAACTACCGTTTATCCTAAAATACGGTGCTGAAAAGGGCAGGCTGATCATGGTGATAACCTACTTTGCAATATTTGCTCTATCTACTTTTTTAAAAGAAAAATCAGATTTACTTGCGAATATGGTGGAGCTTTTCAGTAAGTATTCAATGGTAATGATTTTTATTGGAATAATCTTGGTAGGACTTGTTATTATAGGGATTGCCATAAAAATATCTATTTCAATTATGGATAAAAAAGAATATTAGAGAAAATTAGGATGGATTACAAAAGAATTTAGGCGGTAAGGAAGATCACAGTTATATTATCGCTATAGAAAAAGAGCAATGAAAAATTTTTCATCGCTCTTTTTCTTCATTACTACTCATATTTTTGTTATTTTGAAATATGAAGAATTTCAAAAGTCGGTAGGTGTTTATCAGGTTTATTGGTATAAAATGTAAAGATACATTTTTTCCATTTATCGGGATTAAAAACTACAATTTTACCACTTTCATCATTTTGCAATTGCTCATAAATAGTAAAACTCTTTAAAGTTTCAGAAGCTTTTATATCAACGACTTCTAATGTGACATACTTGGACGAATCAAAATGATCCGACAATTCGACTGATGTGGTTACTCCAATTTCAATATTTTGCCAACCAAAGGAAGTTAAAATGTTATCAAAATAACCATCAAATATAAATTTGGTCATTCCATTAGTTTCTTTCCAAATATATAGTGGACAATAACTATTAAATAGTTGACCTTCAGATTTTTCAGAGATTAAATAGACTTTTAAAAATAAATCTTCAAAACCATCCATCAAGTGCCCTGTCTTTTGGACACGTTGTCTAATGATATTCATATCATAATCAGCTGGTAATTTTATAGTGTATTGCATTGCTTGCATGGAAGTACCTCTTTTCTAATTTATTAATTATAGTAAATATGATTTCTGTAATTTTGAATAATACTTAATTATGATATAATTATCATAAAAAATGATAAGGTGTTTTAGATGAATTTTAATGATATGAAAATCTTTGTGACAATCTATGAATCAAAATCCATAAATAAAAGTTCAAAGATTTTACAATATGCACAATCAAATTTAAGCGCTAGATTAAAAGTGATTGAAACTGAACTGGGATGCAAGCTATTTCTTAGAAATTATAATGGATTAGTTCCAACTGAAAAAGGAGACTTGTTTTATCAATTTTGTAAGGAAACTTCCAATAATTTGGAGAATTTAAAAGAGAGGATTTCAAAAGCAAAAGTAAGAGTTTTAATTTCAGAATTATTATTAAATCATGATATTAATAATTTGCATACAATTGATTTAGGTATAAGTGATATCACTATCAAAAAAACTTCAGAAATACCAAGTGTCGCTCAGCAAGAAGATTTTGATAAGATTTTTTGTTTTCAAAAGATTAAAAATCTTAAAAATTATGATGAAATTCTAGGAAACATTGAAGCAATGTATTTTTGCTCAAGCAATCAATTGGTTGACAAGGAGACACCTTTTTTAATTAATAAAGATGAAAATTGTCCTTTAAGAAAAAGAACCGTAAGAGAGTTCGCTCATTTAAAAGAGTTTGTAGAAATTGATTCATTTGAAAATATTATTACCTTAGTTGAAAAAGGACAAGGAATTGCCTTGTTACCCACATGGTTGAAAAATAGATCGAACATAAAACCTTATACTCAAGATTTTGTTAACATTCCTTTTTATCAGTATGAAAAGAAAGTTTAAAATAACTATTTTATATAGATAAGGCAAAGGTACCCAATAACCAAACTAAGGATTTTCCATGAGTTTATTTGAATAAAAAGGTTTATGATATATATTCTTATGTTAAATTAAGAAATAATCGGTAACTCTCTATTTTTTGGGGCTGTTCTAGTTAAGGGATATAGTTCCGAGGGTTCATAGATATAGAGTATAAGAAGGAGGAATGTCATAGGAGCTTGAAATGTCTATATACATTTTTTGACAAAAATAGTTAATTTTGTAAAAGGAGGATATTTATGTTAGGAGCAATTGTTGGAGATGTTGTTGGGTCTGTTTATGAATGGAATAATATCAAAACAAAAGAGTTTCCATTTTTTAGAGAAGACTGTTTTTTCACAGATGATACGGTAATGACCTGTGCTGTTGCGGAAGCAATCATGAATGGTGGACAGAAGGATGACTTCATTGATGCCATGAAGAAGTACGGCAGAATGTATCCAAACGCGGATTACGGAGCTCGTTTCAATCGTTGGCTTATGACCGACAACCGTGAGCCTTACAATAGTTTTGGAAACGGGTCGGCGATGCGCGTTTCTCCGTGTGCTTGGGTGATGGAGGCTGCAACAGACGAGTTGCCGTCCGAGGGAAAACGTCTGGCGCAACTTTCTGCGGAGGTGACGCATAACCATCCAGAAGGAATCAAAGGCGCAATGGCAACAGCGGATGCTATTTATATGTGCCGTTATTTCTGCGGTAGTGATGGTAGCGAGAACCCTGCGGAAATCAAAAGACGTGTTAAGGAACATATCGAGAGAGAGTATGGATATGACCTTTCTAAAACGTTAGATGAAATTCGTCCTACGTATCGTTTCAATGAAACGTGTCAGGATACCGTTCCTCAGGCGATTATTGCGTTCCTTGAAAGTACAGATTTTGAAGATGCGATTCGAAATGCGATTTCTCTTGGTGGGGACAGTGACACTCTTGCTGCAATCACAGGAAGTATCGCCGAGGCAGCTTATGGGATTCCGGATTGGATTCAGGATAAGGTTTATACCTATTTAGATGAGCCACTAAAAGATGTACTTAGACGATGGGAAGAATTCGTTGTAATCAAATAACCGTATATATAGGTGTATGTCCACACGTTGACGGGGCATACGAATTGATGTTACCGTCGTTGTAGATTTGAAGGCTGGAGGTGATGGTTTGGCGGAAAACAGACCTAGTTTTGAAGAGATAAAATCATTTGAAGAATTTAACCAATACTATTGGTATCGAGAGGAACTTTCCCAAATTTGTAAGTCTCTTGGTTTAGAGTACAGAGGTACGAAGAAAGAATTAGTTTATATAATTGAACAATATTTTCAAGGAAATAAAGTAGAGAAATCTGTGAGGAAAGGTCTCAAAACTCAATCCGAAGTAATCACTTTAGAGACTCCGCTCCTGAACTGTGGGTTTTCTTTTAACCAGAAGTTTAGAGATTATTTTTCAGCAGTAACAGGGGTTAGTCCGTTTAAATTCAATGCGGATATGGCAACTGCTTGGCGAAAAGTAAAAAGGGATAATGATTTAAACTTTACGATTCAAGATATGATTAAA
The DNA here is from genome assembly GCF_001807725.1 of Granulicatella sp. HMSC31F03. Classification (NCBI taxonomy): domain Bacteria; kingdom Bacillati; phylum Bacillota; class Bacilli; order Lactobacillales; family Carnobacteriaceae; genus Granulicatella; species Granulicatella sp. HMSC31F03. Next base: position 79,396 of record NZ_KV790870.1, read on the forward strand.
ATTTATTATGGAGAGTCAGATTATGCCAAATATGATCATTCGGCTTGTCAGTGGAATCAATTTTTAAAAGACTTTTGTGCAGATGAATGTAGCCATCAGTATGCGAACAAGTTAACCGTTGCAGCGATCCTTTGGAGGGAAGTTCGAGATTCAAAAAATGAAAAAGTTTATTCCAAACAGCTTCTGAAAGAACATAGCCACAAAATAGAGGAGTATCGTAAATAAGCAACTACTCTTTCTTCTATCTGAGTCGTTGTTGCGAAAGCCTCTACGTACCTTTAAAAGGATTATAGAGAGGGCCGTCATGCAGACAGGTTTATTAGATGTACATTGTGAGTGCTTGTTTCGTGTGATTGACGGTATCGTAATAATGTTTAGAATGAAAAAGTTTAGGAGGGTTATTGATGGTTATATTGGAATTGTATCAAGGTGATTATAAAAAGGATTTGGTCGCGTTTGATTCTTTAGAAGAAGGAAGAGCTTTTGTGGCTCAAATCCCTGGATATACTTTAGAAAAAGTAGATGAGTTTGAAATGGAATCTTTTAATCCTGTACACTTACCGGATTATATGGAGATTGTCTATAATGGAAACATTGTACCCTTGTCTAAATGGATGTTCGACCCTGAGGAAATTGTAGTTATTGTTTGGAAGGAAATTTCAAATCTGTCTGTTAAAAACAATAGAATAATCGAAGGATACTCACTAATCGATGCATTTGTTGTTAATAACGATGAAGTGAAAGCCTATGTCGAAGCCAGAGAAGCAAACTTCCGCAAGGCAAAAGACTTCTTAGAAAGTAAAGGATATGAAGTCGACAGAAGCTTTTTCGGAAGTGAAGACGGCGAAGCGATTCTCTACAGAAAACGCGGCGCCGAAGATTGGCACTTCTTATGCCACTTAGACCCGCTGTTTGTGGAGGTTGAAGATGTAGAGGGACATGTGAAAGAAGAGCTTCAATCGTACAACTAAAGGGTGCTGCGAAAGTATGACGTATTTGTCCGATTAAAATTAAAGGAGCACCATAAGTGAAAGCATTAATTGTTTTAGATTGCCAAAAAGGAATCTTAGCTAGAGGGGATTTTGACCTGCTTAGAGAGAATATTTTGAAGTTACAAAAGATGTTTAAAGCGAGCGGGGATCTCATTATTCATACGCGTCATATTGATGCGAATAAGGAGAGTATTATTTACAATGGTGATGAACGAGGAGCACTCGATGAAGAGCTTTCTGCGAATGCGGATTTTATTGTAGAAAAAGACTCGCCAAATATTTTTCAGAGCGAAGAGTTGAAGGCGATTCTTGCGAACCATCCGGTAGATGAAGTGGTGATTACGGGACTGAACGCGGAATATTGCTGCTTATTTTCTGCCATTATCGCGTCAGACAGAGGCTATAAGGTGACTTACATTGAAGATGCAACGGGCAGTGTCAATGATGGCGACACTTATGAAATGCCAGGACTCGACCTTGTTGACCTCGTTGGCTGTGTCTTGGATTGGTCGGGGCAAGTCGAGGTCCTATACTTCGATGAGTTCAAAGAGAGAGGGTAACAGTCGATTTGTGATCGGTAAGGGAACTATAAAATAAATTGAAATCAGAAGCAGGCGAAGTAACATTTGCCTGCTTTTTCGTGTGAATGAGCAAATGTCCCTTAAAATTTGAGTATCCCTTAAAAACGGATGTGATTTAAAGGGTAAGATAAAGCATTGATATTTTATTTCTAAAGCAAACTGTATTCTCATCCAAAGGCTTCGATTCTTATGGTTATTATCGATAAGTATTATGAAGGTAAATATTAGTGTTCGGTTGAAAAATCAACAAACAATCTTCAACAAGAAATTGAAGCGGGAAAGGATTTTAGGGCTCAATGTTCAGTTGTTTTAAAGTAAAAATAATGTCAATTATTTTAAGCAAGAGCTTCTATTGATTTGTTATAGCAGCCATCAATATCAATAGTGTGTGATATTTTATGTAGTAATGGCAAAAAATCTTCTTTCTTGAAAAGTTACTTTAGTTTATTAAACAATATTAAACTAGTTATACAAAATATTTAATATGAAATTAAGTCGTATATGCAAGAAAGGAACGTTTTAATAGTTAGTAAGAGGGATTTGATAAAAGACATTAGATAAATACAAAATCTATCTTTTTGTTTTAGAATTGAACATTTTGTAACATTTAAAACGTATATATTTATATGAAGGAGAAAATTTATTTCTTTTGTAGCTTTTTATGAAAATATTTAAAAATGACAACGACTATTTTTGAGTGATTTCCTGGACAATTTAAGGCTACTATGATATTATACTTTTATGGTTACTGAGTATTTATGATTCTATGTGCTACTTTAAAGTTAAAATAATTTTAGGAGGTGAAATGATGCCGTATGCAGTTGATTTATTTTGTGGAGCGGGAGGTTGTTCTGAAGGGTTAATTCAAGCTGGATTCCATATATTATTTAGTTCCGATATAAGTGATATGGTTGAAGTTACATATAAAAATAGACATAAGCAGTTAGGGCTAATTCAAGGGAAAAATACTTGGTTTGAGAGGGCAGATATTAAAGAATTGACTGGTAATAGAATTAAAAAGTGTATTAGTGAATTGGATATCTTTAAAAGAAAAAGGATACCAGATATAGATCTTGTGATAGGCGGACCAAGTTGTCAGGGGTTTAGCCGTGCTGGTCGTAGAGATAAGTCAGACCCACGAAATATGCTCTTTGGCGAGTATGTGCGGATTATTAATGATATCAGACCTAAATATATTATTCTCGAGAATGTAGAAGGTTTCATGGACATGCAGTTTGTGGGGTATAAAGGATTAACAGGCATCGAATATCCTGATGGAAGTGTTACTCCAGATTTGCTTCGCAGTGAACTGAATGAAATTGGATATAAAACACTAGAACCTAAGATCCTTAATTCAGCGGATTATGGTGTTCCGCAACGAAGAAATAGGGTGATTTTTATTGGCTATAGAGAGGGATTAAAAGCCCCCGAGTATCCAGTACCAACTCACAGACCTGAGGACTATGTAACTTTGCAAGAGGCAATCGGAGACCTTATTGTAGATGAAAAGAAGCGAAATAGTGTTGGAAAAAAACTTACGATGTATCAAAAAGAAAGTCGTGCAGGAAGAACTCCAGCAATGAATGGAAAGCCCATTCCCTCTGAAGTGGCCACAAACACAGAATTATCCAAGATATCTCCAGTAGTTAAAGAAAGGTTTAGCCTTTTTATGGAAGGTGAAACTGGTTCAAATTTGAAAAGAAGAATACTAGAAGAAGGCATCGATCTTTCTGACAAACCTGCACTAGTTGAATTATGTTCAACGAAATTTTCTATGAGTAGTAAAGATGTTGTTAGGATATTCAAAGACGCTAAGGCTACTATAGAACAGGTGGAGGTGTTGTTAACTAAAAAAAATATTCGACAAAGATTAGATTCAAATCAGACATCAGCTACGGTAGTTACAATTGCAGACGACTACATTAGTCCATGGGAACCTAGAACGTTTTCTGTAAGGGAGATGGCTAGATGTCAATCTTTTGATGATTCATTTGAATTTCTTGGTAAGAGAACAACGGGTGGTCTGAAGCGAAGAGTAGAAGTCCCGCAATATACACAAGTTGGAAATGCGGTTCCACCGCTTCTTGCTAGAGCGGTAGCCCTTGAAATAATAAAAATATTATAAGAGAAAACGGATTGTTCGTGGTGAACAATCCGCTTTTTCATAAATGAAGCTATAATTCGTATATAAAATTATATGATTTCAGAATTATCAGCTGCGAAGAAATAGAGATTATTTATTTTCGAGTTATGTTTTTTTGGGGGGAGATTGATTCTTAGGAACGGATTGAGTTTATTTATGAACTGAAAATAACAAATAGTCAATTTATAAGAGTATTTTGCAACAATTATTAATATCTACTTTTATCAAGTAGTTTAATAAATTATATGTTATTTTTAAATAGGGATTAAAAATCTACTATTTCAAATGTATCGAATAAATCTGATTTTGCATTTGGTTTAATACGCCATGCATTTCCATGATTCTTTCCAGAATAACGGCCTGTTTTTGTTGTGTAACCTCGCCAGTCATATGTAATAATTCCTGTTTTTATAAAGGTCAGGAAAGTTGTAAATTGAGGAGTTCTTGAAAATTCGATTTCAGTATATTTAAATTGCACCATATTTTGAACCACTCGACTTTTAGCTTTCACCCAAAGTGTTGAAGGATGTTTCATATATAACTGTTGACGTAAATTATCAAAAGACCAGTATGCTGCGATTTCACGTACTCCAGTTTGAGGATTTCTCCATATAATATTTACCTGCTGGTCCTCATCGTTTACATGAAGATAAAAACCTTGATTGTTTTGGGGAGCCTCAATTGACCCAATAGTAATATAGAGACTGCGGCAATCTGGATGAGAATCTGATTCGTATCCATAGAACCTTGTGAAAGCGGAAACTCGATTACGATCAATAGGTTCTAAGTCTGCAACCCTTGTTTCTTCAAATTGAGGTCGTAGGGTGAAAAGCGTGTCAAGAGTTCGACTTCCGTTCTTAGCCTTAACTTCAATTAATCCATTATAATCGGCATTAATTCGGTTATTTGTATTTATACCGAGTAGATTTTCTAAAGTATCACCAACATCCTTAGGAGCAAGGGGTCCATAACCTTTAGAGTTGTTGAAATAACCTCCATGAACAATATCGTATAAACTAGGCTTAATTTGATTAAAAAGATTACTAATTGGATCTAAACCGATTGTATGGAATAGATCTTCTTCACTAGGAATGTTGTGAGTTAAATTAATTATGTAAATCAAAGGCTCACCATTCATCTGGCGAAAGATAGAAATATAAAGGAGATCACCTTCATTCACTTCGCCTACTTTCATTCTGCTTTTAATTCTTTCAATTGAAAAGCGCCTATCTCCACGAGTGTTAGCTACTCGATAAAATTTCAAGCGTACATTCTCTGCTTTACCATTTTGGATGAAAAGTGCATTATACGATACTCCATGTAATCCACCATAACCTAAATAATCATAATCTATAAGACCCCAACTAGACAAAAGCTCTCGAAGAATTCCATTAGCATCGATATTATTTTTATCAATCATGGTATAAGTCATACGAATTAATGCATAATCTTCATTTCTAAAGCGACGAATCATTCTGATTACATTAGATTCGTCTGAATACGGTGTAAATATCATCTGTCGTCCTCCTGAATAGAATTACGAGAAAATAAACTATGCATTTCTACACCAACGGTGTATGACATAGCGTAAAGGGTTTTTATCGTCGGATTAAGAGCTTTTCTGTTTGTAATTCTACTTATCGTTGCGGTTTGTATATTAGTTGCGCTGTAAACTTCTATTTGCTTTAGCTGCTTTCGTTTCATGATCCTTTGAAAGTTTTCGATAAAAACAAGCAAAAAATCATCTTCTGTATAATTGCTCTCTAATCCAATATTTTTGCTGGTTGAAGTATTTAAGTAATTTGGAAAGAATAAAGTTGGAAATGGTGTGTTCAACTTACGAGCGAGATTGAGAACTGTTAAATACTCAAGGTTCTGTTCTCCATATTCTAAAGCGGATAAACAGCCACGGTCATAATCAATAGAAGACGCAAGTTTTGAAATACTAATTCCTTTTGTTTCACGCGCATTTCGTATGTTTGTCCCTAAAATTAAAAAGATATTTTTTGGATTGAATTCTTTATCCATCGTATCCCCTCCTATATTTATTATAGACAAACATCCCCTTTAGTTATTGATTTATAACCACCAAAATATAGTAGAGATATTCAAGGTTTATAAATAATCTTGATAGTTAAAATTATGGACCTTCTAAGGTTGCATAGTTACTTTTGAAAGACTAGAAATGTAGTTTGTTAATATAACTTGTAATTGAAGAATACTAAACTTGGGTTAGAAATTAAGAGATGTATAGAGAATATTTAGTTATCACTTAGAAACTGATGTGATTTAAGGGATAATGATAAAGTATTGATGTTTTGTATGTAAAGTAAACTTGACATTTTGCTGGAAAATAATTATATTATATGTAAAGTAAACTTTCCATCTAGAGAGGTGATTAAATGTGAAGAATAAACTAGAAGAAATTCGAAAAGCAAAGGGAATCACGCAAGAAGAGCTCGCGAATGCCCTTGAAGTTTCAAGGCAAACAGTGGGGTCTTTAGAAAACGGAAGATACAATCCGTCCATCATCTTGGCATTTAAAATTGCGCGGTTCTTTGATGTGTCCATTGAAGAGGTATTTATTTTCGAGGAGGATGAAAAATGAAGAGTAATAAAATTTGGTATTTAGGATATTCAATCAGCTTGTTTAGTTTAATTCTATTGCTTACGCTCGATTTAAATGAAGCTCTCAGAGTGTGTTTAATTATGGTTTTTGCTATTAGTTTAGCTGTTTCACATGTTCAAATCATGCACCGTAGACTATTGGAGACGGATCATGACTATAAAATTAGTATGAATGATGAACGGAATGAAAAAATCAGAGACAAAGTAAATGCAACGATGGCATCTGTACTCATGCTTTTAATGGGAATGATTGCAGTTGTATGTATTTCATTACATGCATATGTACCAGCAGCACTGTTAGCTATTTCCCTTGGATGTTCTCCAATCCTAATGATTATGATTAATAAATATTACGAGGGAAAATACTAATTCTGGATGTGGAAGCTATTCATTCAGATTTTCGAAGTCATTGAAGCAAAATGGTGAACGTGAGATAATAGATTCAGATCGTATTTTGGAAATGATATTGCCGTACTTGAAACCGAAACACTTGTCGATAAGAGAGTTTGGAGGAGGAACAATGGATTATCAAGCATTACGAAAAAAATACACACTTTATACTAGAGGCTCAGGAATTTTAGCAATAATTCTGATTATTTGTTTCGCAGTGGTCATAAGAGATACACTTCTTCAAACAGTGGGAGTCCTAGTGATTTTCGCGGGATTAATTCTAGGAATCCAACTAATCAATAAATGGTATCTAGGGATTGTAGCGAAATTACTCCATGTGGATTTGGATTTAGCATCGTGGAAACAATATATCGAATTCAATAAAACGGCCAAAAGAGCGGCCCTTCAGATAGATGCAAAAACGACAGAAGTCTCTTACGCCTACATGACAGGAGATTTTGAAACAGCGGTTCAGAAGGCCAAAGAAGCCTTGGAATTGGACGGTCTTAAACCACAATTTAAGGATATTTTGGAAAGCTATCTGATTCGTTCGGTCGTTTTGAGCCAGCCGGAGTTGAGCCGAGAAGAACTGGATGCACTGCTTAACGAGCTGACGATTACAGAACCGATATTGGCCAAGAAAACCGAACAAGTAAGTGTGGCTCTCTATGACTTAACCATCGCGCATGAGAGTAACGACTACTTCGAAACTTTGACGAATGAATTCAAGTATCCACAGTTAGAAATTATCTACTACCAAGCCTTGAATGCTAAAATTAAAGGTGATACAGCTCGCGCAAACGAGTTACTAAGAAAGATCGTTCATGAAGATGAAGAGTTGTATGTGGTAAGAATGGCAAAGGTTCTATTGAATGGGACACTTGAAAGATACAAGAAGTATCATTACAAATGATTTTGTAATAAGATAAATAAGTTTTTTGATTCATGGAGATAGAGAATGAAAATTAAAAAATTGGATAGAATAATGGGATTATTTTTTGCGATTTCAACAGTAGTATTGATTTATATATTTTTTACAAATCGAGATTTTTTTACATGGGCTTTTTCAAGACACCAAAATATTCTCAGTTGGTATATCAGACCATTGTTTATAATCCCAATTATTATTGGTGCTTATAAACAATCTTTTTCGATTTTGTTTATGTCGATTTTTGGCTTATTCACAAGTATGTTTTGGTTTCCAAAACCAGAAGTGGTGGATGAACAGGTTCATTTATTCTTAGAGTTTGAAAAGAACTATTTGACGAGTGGTTGGACAACTGAGAAAATAGTCGTTTGTACATTGATTTTATTATTCTTTATTTTTATGATTTATACTACTTGGAATCGAAAATGGGGACAATTATTATGGATTGTAATCGCTGGAGCTGTATTAAAGGTCATCCATAGTATCCTATCTAGCGGAGAAAATGGGATGGCGCTCATTAAACCAGCAGCTACTGGGTTAGTGATTTGTATAGTGATCATCGTCTTTATTAAGAATAAAAAAGAGAAAAAATAGTCGTTTTAACCAAAGAAAGTGTGAAAGTTCATATAGACGAATAGAGTACACCTTATCAGTAGGATAAGGTGTTATTTTTATGCTGAATTCGAAAGCATAAGAATTGTGCTATAATGGTTGTATTCATTTTTCAGAAAGAAGTGATGAACATGGATTTTAGAGTAATAGGAGATACTTATAGATATGGCGTTAGAGTATCGGCCATTGTAGTGAGGGAGGACAAGTTGCTCACTTATAAAGTAGAAGACCAGAATCACTTAGTGGGTGGGGCGATATTAGTCGGCGAAGCAAGCCGGAAAGCTGTAGCCAGAGAAGTGAAAGAGGAACTAGGTGTCGATTGTGAAGTCGAAGAGTTGATGTTCGTTGTGGAGAATCGATTTGATTATAAAGGCGAACTCCATCATATGATTGAATTTCATTATAAAGTGACTCTTCTAGGGGAGGTTCCATCTCATACATTGGATGAAGGAAAATATGAATGTGAATGGATAGACCTTCAAAGATTAAGTGAGCATGATATACGACCTCAATATTTAATAAAAGAATTACCCCTTTGGAAAGCTGGAATAAAACAGATTGATATAAGTTTATAATGGAGAACAGAAGATGTATAAATATATGAATGATTCAATAGAAAAGGGTCTTACTCCAGTAACGAGTAAAGATTTAGAACAAAAATTCATAGATTTGGGAATCAAGCAAGGTGATATTGTATTGGCACATGTTTCATTGTCGTCTATGGGATATGTGATTGGGGGCTCAGAGAGTCTTTATAATGCTTTGAGCAGTGTTGTTGGTGAAGAAGGGACAATTGTTGTACCTTCTCAGACTGTTGAAATCTCAGACCCTGTGAATTGGCACTATCCTCCAGTTCCTGTAGAGTGGCATGATAGCATTAGAGAGGATTTGCCACCTTATAACAAGAAATTGTCGTTTTCTAAATCAATGGGTAGCTTTAGTAATTTTATTGGAATTTTACCTCAAGCTATTAGAGGAGAACATCCTATGTACTCCTTTACTGCAATCGGTCATAGAGCGGCTGAAATTGCTCCAAATGAAGGGTTTGATTTTCCTTTTGGAGAACAATCGCCACTTGGGAAGATGTATGCGTTAAAGGCTAAAATATTAATGATTGGAACAAACTTTGAGACCAACACCTCTTTACACTTAGCTGAAAATAGATTAAAACGAGAAGTGTTGATAGAGAGAAGTAAAATTTCGACGACCAATGGAGATGAATGGATTGAATTTAAAAATGTAGATTTAGATATTTATGATGATTATTTAGAAATCCAGAAAGAATTTATGAAGACTCATCATGTTGGAAAAGAAACTCTGAACGGCGCAGAATTACTCTTAATCGATATGGTAGAATGCGTCGACTTTACAAGAAACTATTATATTGAAAGAAATCTAAAATAATCAGCGTAAGTATCGATATGCTATTTCTAAAACAAACCGGGGTCCTGTCAAAGGATTCCGGTATTTTTGTTTCCGATAAGTATTATGAGGAGAACTATTAGAGTTAGCTAAAAAAGGTAGTAAATAATCTTCCATAAACCATTGAAGCAACAATGGGAACGTGAGATAATGGGCTAAGACAGTCATTTTGATTGAAGATATAAATAAATTTGTAACCGCAATCATAGGCAGGCGGGTTGCTACTTCGGAGGAACGATATGGACTATCAATCAGTACGAAAAAAATATACGCTCTATACGAGATGCGCGGGGATTTTCGCAATTGTTCTCATTCTTTGCGTTCCGCTAGTAGTAAGTGAATTTTCGATACAAACGGGGAGCATTCTTGTGATTATCGCCGGATTAGTCCTTACCATCTATTTGATTAATAAATGGTATTTAACCACCGTGGAAAAATTGTTGCATGTGGATTTGGATTTAGCATCGTGGAGACAATATATAGAGATGAATAAAGAGGGAAAAAGAGCGGTCCTCCGATCAGGCGCCGCAACGTCGGAAGTTGCCTTGGCGTACATGACAGGGGACTTCGAGACGGCGATTCGAAAGGCCGAAGAAATCTTGAATCGAGACGGACTTCAACCGCAATTCCGAAATGTCTTGCAAATCTACCGGATTCGTTCAGTCGTGTTGAGCCAGCCGGAGTTGAGCCGTGAAGAGCTGGATGCGATGATAGGTGAGCTGACGATAACAGACCCTACGATGGCCGAGAAGACGCAAAAGATAAGTGTGGCTCTCTATGACTTAACGATTGCGAACGAGAGCAACGACTACTTCGAAACCTTAACAAACGAATACAAGTACCCACAGCTAGAAATCATCTATTACAAGGCGTTGAACGCTGCGATTAAAGGTGATAAAGATCGGGCAACAGAGCTGCTCAGACAGCTTGCAGGTGAAGATGAGAAATTGTATGTCGTGAGGATGGGGAAGGACGTATTAAATACAGGCAATTAATTTTTAAGTGGAGGTTTATTTATGACCGAGGGAATTAACGAACTTTATACTTATTGTGCATTGAATGAAGATAGGGAAAATATTGTTGCTAAAATTAGTGAAACTGTGGGTTGGAAGGAAGCTTATGTAGAAAGATTTACGACGTCATATGTTTCCGAATTACAAAAACCAAATTCGGTAAGAGCATTATATTGTGATCCGGACACTACTTATAAACAAGGTCTTAACCATCATTTTTTTGAGCAATTAGTTAATTTTTTAAATGTACAAGAAACAAAGTTTAGAGAACAATCAAGATTAAAAGGATTTTACAAATATATATTTGAAGAAGGAAAAGGGATTAAAGTTATTGAGGTCAGAAAGAATAAAACAAAAGAACTGTTTTATCTAAGATCGGACCAGTTAGGATTTTCTGCCCCAACTAACTTAAAAGCTCATCCTTATGATTTGTATATTAAGAAGAGTGAGAAACCAAAATGTGCAGTAGACCAGGTTGCCGATTGGATTATTTCTTCAAGAACTTTAGGGGGCTCTTTTCTTTGGCCGTTTTCATTTTATGAAACCTACAATATGAGAAGAGGTGGAACTATAAATTCTAATCGAAGTCATTATATACAGGATCGAGTGGATTTAACTTTGTGGGAAATTTATTATTGGTATAACAAAAACAAGAAATCGACAATAATGACAAGGGTTAGAGATGAGAAAGCAAGAGAAGATTTGAAGAAGTGGTTATCTCACTTTAAAGATTTTGAAACTTATATAGAATTTTTCTGCTTTGAGGCATTTGTAAGTAAAGAAAAATCAATAAAAAGTGCTAACCTTAGACCGATTAATATTTTAAGTAGTAAGGTTGAGGAACCTAAATGGGGTGAGAAAGGAGAAAATCCTAAAATTGAAATAACCTTAGACCTCGAATTTAATACTATTGCAGATATGTTAAAGGAACTAAACGATAAGATACTTAATCGTTCGAAAAACATGGAACAAATTATTGCTAGCAAGTGTAACAAAAATAGTAAAAGAAAATAGGAGGCATAAATATGCTAGGGGAAAAAACAACAAAATTGATTATTGTATGTGATGAGAAGACGTCGGAGTATGCAAACTATTTACGTCAGTTGGTGAGCATGAAAGATGATACATCTGACGAAATTATTGGAGTTAAGGACGGAACGGTTGAAGTCGCAGTGTGGCTTGAAAAGGACTATGTTGCTAATATGGCGACGATTTCTTCAAAAGAGCATATTCTTTTTATTGGTGAGAATAAAGTAAGTAAGAAAGAAACTCCGTCTATGTCAGTTAAGTTCGATAAGTTCGGAATGAAGTACGGTTGGTTAGGCAAACGTGCGATGATGATGGTATCGGACATTATCAAGGATAAAGAAACCTACGAACAATTTATTGAACTATGTCAAGGGTATGAGCACAAAATCGAAGCAATGTCACTAGAACGAGTTCGTAAGTATGAGGAAAAGGATGAAAACGAAAAAGGAGTCGTTGCTCTTATGAAAAATAAAGCAGCTACTTTGGCACAATTAGTGATAAATCCTATAGGAACTGCAGGGATATTCGGTGCTGTTGCAGGGATTAATATGCTGAAGGATCGTAAGAAATTAAGAGACCAACAGTATCGAGCGTTAACATCAATTTTATATACTGACGGATTGACAGAGTTTCTGGAGGGATAAGCTATGGAAGGCTTTAGAGAAGGCTATGATTTCTTTCAAAGCCATGCTGGTAATTTTGTAGGAGTATCTGAAGGTTTACGTTATGTTAATTCTGTTGAAAATGAAATTAGAGAGTTAGTCAAAAATCTAAATCAGTTTTCCTCAAACAAGGCAGATGTGTCTACACTTAAAGGTGATGTTGCAGAATTTTGGCATGCTGGCACATTTAATATCAACGCTGCAGTTAAAGGTTCTAATCATAGAGTAGAGGTTGAACGCAGTCATGAACTTGGGTCAGTAGATATAAGGGGTAAGAATTTCGAATCAGATTTTGGTCTTAAATACTATAAAAATGGTGCAGAGAGTGCCAAACAGCAAGCAAAAAGTATTTTTGAAAAATTTAGTGAATACAAATCGAAAGGTGGGAAAAAAGATTTAGATGGCTATCTTCAAGAGAGAGGCTATCCTGCTGACACAGTTTTAAGCGACCCTTTATATGCAGGTCAATATCGAGTAATACCTGCAGACCAATTGAAAGCTGCTACAGAATGGCTTGAAAGAAGAATAAGAGAAGAATCTGTAAAAAGGCCCGAAGAAGTTCGTCGTTACCAAGAGACACTTAATATGTTAAGGTCTAAAGTATCCGATAATAAAGGGAATGAATCAATCGAGTTGACGGAGACAGAGGCTAGAAAACTTGCACAACTTGCAAAAGAAGGAGATGTTACTTCTGAAAAGTTGCACCTTACAACGGAAGAGTTGATTCGATTTAAGGATATTCTCAGACAGTCTTGTAAAGCGGGGATGAGCGCTGCCGTTATAACAATGGTTTTAAAAACGAGTCCTGAAATCTTAAAAGCTATTCGTTATTTAATAGAGAATGGAAAAATTGATGAAGAACAGTTTAAAACGATTGGGTTCAAAGCGCTGACTAGTTCTAGCGAGGGGTTTATTAGAGGAACGGTTTCCGCTGCTATTACAGGAAGTTGCAAAGCAGGTTTATGTGGAAGTGCATTAAAATCTCTTGATCCTAGTGTTATTGGGGCAGCAACAGTTTTGGTAATGAACTCCATGAAGAATTCCTATAAAGTAGCTATTGGTGAAATGAGCAGAACTCAAATGGTAAATGAACTAATAAAGGAAATGTTTGTTAGTACGTGTGCTTTAAGTATGGGGGCCGCTGGACAGTCGTTTATACAGATTCCTTTACTTGGATATATGATGGGGAGTTTTGTAGGTTCTTTAGCAGGTTCAATCTTTTATGATGCAGCATACTCTCCAGTTATCTCGTTTTGTGTTGATTCTGGATTTACAATGTTTGGCTTAGTAGAACAAAATTATGAATTGCCTGAAGATGTTCTGAAAGAAATTGGAATTGAAGTATTTGAATATGAAAAATTTGATTATTCAAGTGTGGAGGCAGAAACATTCCAATTTGCTACATTCACTCCAGAAAGAGTTGAAGAAAAAAGAATTGATATGGTTTTCTTACGAAGAGGCGTAATAGGAATTAATTGCATAGGATATGTTTAACAACAACAAACCGGAGCCCCTTACAGGGCTCCGGCCTTTTTTATTTAACAACTGTCTTCTTGTAGTACATCTCTAACCCAAGCGCTGCAACGAGCAGCACCGCACCGACGGGTAAGTAGAGAGTCGGGTAGACGGAGCTGGTTCCGTAGATGTCGAAGACTCCTTTGAGGAAGCTGCCGAAGATGAAGGTGAGGACACCCATCTTGTAGGCTGCTTGTGCGTCTTCTGACTCCAGGAAGGTTTTTCTGGTCATTTTTGCTACGAGATTTGGCATGACTCCAAGTACGAGCGGGATCATAAAGAGCAAGTACATGAATGGGGAGTAGACTTGGTGGCTGAAGAATTCATACACCGTTCCGACGACGAGTGTCACCACCGTTGCTACTGTGTAGAATGTCAGTCCCGTTTTCTTTTTATAAGTAGACAATGTCACTCACCTCTCTTTCTTCGATATTTCGACCGTTTGTTGTCGGTTTGTTGATGATTTGTCCGTTAAAATACATGGTTGATGACCCGCCACCGTCTAAGTTATAGGCGGTAGTGACGTTCAATTCTTTCATAAATTCAGCTAATTGTTTTAACGATAAGCCTTTACTTTCGCTGGTTCGTCCGTCTGACACCACGAATACATACGTGTTGTCGTCGATAATTCCGATAGCAGTACGTGGGTTGCTCGCCATGGCTTTCCCAACTTCGTCTGAACTATCGACGGCTATTTGTTCGTTTTCAATTAACGCTGGGCCAAATGACAAGACTTGCATCGCGCCGTTGTTCACTAACTGTTGGGCTGTGATGTCGCCTTCTTTGATGATGCCGAAGCTTCCATCCTTGTAGATAACTAAGTCTTCTTGGTCGGCATTCTGGCTCTGGCTTCGTAACAGTTGTCCGTTACGAACGACGTATCCAGCATCTCTAGCGCCGTAGTAGTCTCCGTTAATCGCAAGGATCGCGTTCACGCTTTTAGCAGTCGTTGACGTCTTCGCGGTTACGTTTCGACCGTACGTTTCGTCGGCCAAGGCAGTCTTAATCGAGGCGTTCCCTTTGATTTTCACCGTTGCGACGTGGATTTGCGTGTTGTTTCGCTCGTACGTCTCAATCGAGATGGATTTCGTGTCGTCCTCGTAGGCCGTTGCCGTGCTCACGGTTGGCGTTGTAGAGGTAGTTGAACCACTAGAGTTACTAGACGTTCCCGTGCTGCTTGCGCTATTTCCTGTAGATGTGTTTGTTGCCGCTGCCGTTTCATTACTGAACTTTGCGAGGCTCTTAGAGATGAAAAGCGTATCAGCTATGATCATCCCTGAAGCCCCGATGAGGACTGCCGTATAAGCGGTCGTTAAGAGTTTTCTCAGTGATTTTCCTTTTTTGTTATTTGACATAATGCACACCTTTCTCTTGCCTGAAAATGACTTTCTTCTGTACAAACCAGTTAAAGAAGAACATCCCGATTTCGGTCATGATTTTGCCGATGAAGGGTCCGATACCCAGTCCGTAGCTGAGGCCCATGAGGATGAGCGTGTTCAGCGTTAATGAGAAGCTGGCGAGTAAAATATAGCCGCCGAGTTCTTTTAGAAACGGTTTGTCGCTGGCGAAGACGAACTTCTTATTCACGAAGAAGTTGAATCCTGCACTAATCATCCTTGCGACCACGTTAGCCGTCACGAGTGGTACGCCGATAAAAATCTGGAAGGCGTAGAGGGTATAGTCTAGAAAAAACGAGAGAATGGACGATAGGGCGAATTGGAAAATCTCTTTGTAAATTCTGAATGAATCACGAAGAGGATTAAAGTGTGACCTCTCATTTTTGTTCTCATAAATCGTTTGGATGTCTAGCTCGCAGAAAGGGCGTTTTTCTTTCGCCCACACCATCAACACATTCATTTCGTATTCAAAACGTGATCCTGAAATCTCTAGCATTTTGTCTAAATGCGTGCTTGAGAATCCACGAAGACCGGTTTGTGTATCGCTAAGTTTCGTCCCGCTGGTCATCTCGAAAATCTTTAAGGTAATTTTGTTGCCAAGGCGGCTTCTAAGTGGAACGTGGGAAGCGTCGAAGTTTCGAACTCCGAGTACGAGGCTGTCTTGTTCAAGAGTAGCTCGGTTGGCGATGCGCACGATGTCTTCGGGGCTATGCTGTCCGTCAGAGTCCGCGGTTACGATGGCTACTTCCTTGTCTGCGTTTGTTTCTTTAATGTATTGATAAGCCGTTTTGAGCGCTTCCCCTTTTCCTTTGTTTTCCGGATGCGTTAAAACAGTCGCTCCTGTGAGTTGGTTGAAGATAGGAAGATAGTTCTCCCCACTGCCATCATCCACTACGACGACCTCTAAGTTTTTGGCGATGAGTTGCTGCGTTAAAGGAATTAATTTTTCCTCTGGTTCATATGCTGGAATAATGACGATTGTTTTCATGGTTGTCACTGCTCGCCTGGTTGGGGAGCTTCTCCTTTCCGTTTGGTTAACTATACTTTGCACGACGAACCTAAAACCTACTTAAAAGAGGTGGAAAAAATTAAAAAAGCTCGGTAAGATAGAGAAAAGTAGAATTTGAAAATGGAACAAATAAGATATACGTTAAGGAGTGAAAGTGTTATACAAAGCTACTGGTGATGTTTTTTAGAGCAGATGATTTATGTTATGAACGTTTGACATGGTTCAGTGTATTACTCAGAAATAAAAGTGGAATAAAGAATATAATACCGGTGCTTAACACCTAGAGTATTAATTAACAAAGCTAATGGGGGAAGAAAATGGAAGAAATTTTGTTAGGAGAAGTAGTAGGAACTTTAATTTCAACAGCTAAAAACCTTTTTGAAGATAAAAAAAAGCGTTCTGAGTGGAGAAGGTTGATGAAAGAAACTGGAGGATATATTAAAACTTTCGAAAATGATAATAGCTCTTTTTTTAAAGATTTAGAATTAGTTTTATCAGAAGAAAATTTAAAGAAAATTTCAGAGGATACTTCAGTCAATAATGGATACGAATTAAAAGACAAGTTACATCAATCGTTTATGAAAGTAATGAATGATTATGAAATACCTCGAGAAATAGCGGAAAGCTATATTTCTAAAATAATTTCAATATTGTTAGATAATTTAGAACGGATAGATCCTGATAAATATAAAGAAGTGTATTTTCAAGATTGGAGAATGGAAGAAGGAGAAAGATTTTCTGAATTAAGTAATAAACTTGATAGACTAATGAGTGAAGTAAGCCAATCTAATTTGGATAAAATCAGAATTAATTATGCAGGAGAATTAGACGTAGAATTGAGGAGAAGTACTAATAATCCTTCAATTGGCATATCTTTTTTTAAAATCGATGATGAAGAGTTTCAAAAAGAATTTAGTCTTAGAAGATTAGACGAAATTATTTATGTTAGAGGAACAAGTAAAGAAGAAACTATTTATTGTATAATAAATGAATTATGGAGAATAAAGGATGGTCGTACTATTTATATAGTCAGAGATGTTGAATCGTGGAATAGAATTATCACTCATCAATGTCAGAATAATATCTATATACCTTGGTTTTATGCAGATGAAATTATTGCAATCCCAAATAACACTACAATTTTTGTTAGTAATGATGATTATCCATCTCCACAAAAAGATGCATTATATCTAAGGCCAAGAACAAGAGAAACTTTATCTGAATGTTTAAAAGAAGCAGGAATGTCATATGAAGAGATTTATGGTTTCTTAATTGATACTCATGGTTTATACATTCAAATGAAAAAGCAAATGTTTAAAGGAAAATGTTTAAGAACTCCAGTATGGGTGGAAAAACTTAGTGAACAAGCAAAAAAAACATGTCTACTTATTGGTAGTTGGGATGAGATTGAGGGAGACCAACTGATTATTGAAACTTTATATGGTGATACCTATAGTAAATTCTTAGAGGAAATATCTTCTTTTGTAAAAGGAGAGGATTCCTTCCTTTATAAGGTAAAACTCCATGGTAAGACGAGTTATTATTTATCTAGCGTGCAAAATGTTTGGACTTATCTCAATGTAGATGTTGACGAACAAATATGGAAGTCTTTTATCGGTGTTGCTTATGATATTATTAATGAATCGGAGAAAATGATGTCTTATCAGAATGTTGAAAAAATTATTGCGCAACTAAAAGGAGAACGATTATTTTGGTCGGAAACAATACGTAAGGGTATTTTAAAGACATTGCTTGTTAAAAGTACTCTTCAAAATGATATTGAAGCGAAAAACAATATTGAAAAACTAATTAGTAAGATACTAGATAATATTAATACAGAAGAACAATGGAAATATATTTCCCAATTGTGGCCTTATTTATGTGAAATATCTCCTCAAAAGATTCTAGATAAACTTGAAGAAAGCGTTAATGATGAAAATTCAGAACTACTGAAATTGTTCAGGCTTAAGCAAAATGGTTTATTCACAAAGCATTTTTATAAAAATTTTCTGTTGGGTTTGGAAATTTTCTTTTCGCAAAAAGATTATTTTTGGTCCGCATATAGAATTTTATTGAAATTGGATTCATATAATTTTCAATATAATTCAATTTCAACAGAAGACATAATAGAAAAAATACTATGCTCGAGAATGAATTACTCAGTTCTGCAATCTCCGGAAGATAAAATAAAGGGAGCGGAAGTAGCTTTTAATTTAAATAATCCTAACATTTGGAAATACTTAGCGACAGAAATTGACGATTCAACAATTCGTTATGTTTCGCCTCTGGAGTATCCAAAATATAGGTTTCATGAAACCATGACTATAGTTAATGAAGAGGATCTATTAAAAACGCAAATAGGCTATTTTAACTTATTAATTGAGAATATGGATTCTTCATTAGAACATTGCTTGAGAATGATAGAAATTTCTACGACAAAGACAGATGAAATTCGGAATTCTATCATAACAAATGTTTTAAACTATCTAGAGCATATGACTAGTGAAGAGGTGATGATTCTTAAGAATAAACTTCGAGAAATTATATTTGAGCATAGATATTATTCTTCTAGTTGGAGAGTGGATGAAGAAATACTTGAGGCATATGAGGAGTTACTTAATAAAATTTCTATTGAAATTCCAGAATATGATTATAGTTATTTATTTGTGAGAGTTAGGAATGTACCACTTCTTAAACCTATTTCTGTAGAAGAAGAGAATTCATATGAATTAAATGAGCAGAAAAAACAAGAGCTAATAATAGAAATGGTGAAGGAATTTAATAAAAACGGATACGATATATTACGATTAGCTCAGGTATGTGCGAAACAGAGCAATTCCACATTAGGAAAGTTTCTTGCAAAATATTGGAATCAAGGTAAATGGGATTTTTCTGTATTTAAAAGACTGTTGAAGTCCCAGCAATCAGGTGTTATGGCCATAGATTATCTAAATAATTTACAGAGCTACGATAAGGTTTGTTTCGATTGTATTATTGATTTCATGTTAAAAGAAAGGTATTCAGAAGAGGTTATTGCTAAAGTTTATGCGGTTGAAACGAGTGTAACAACAACAATACCTCTAGTTTCGGAGGCCTCAGAGTCTATCAAAAAAGAATATTGGAAAAACCGCATTTGTTTAAATTCGATTAATAAAGAATGGGCAATAAAAGAATGTAAAAAATACTCAACAATATCAGTTTACTTAGATTTACTTTATCGTATTCATCGTGAGAATCCTTTGTCTCCGGATTTGATTTTCGAATATATGACGGATATAGAATATATGCCTTTTGAGGATGAGAGAACGATGGTGAGTTATTATCTTGAAAAATTTATTAATATCCTACAAGATGCTTTCTATGACGATAGAGAAAAAAGCGTTAGAATTAGAAATATAGAATTTTACTTTATGAAATTATTAGGTTGGGAAAGTATGAGATGTTTCCAAAGGGAAATCAAAAATGAGCCAGATCTTTTTGGGTATATAATAGCAAAAAGCTTTAAAAAGGACAACGACGCAGAAGAACAACTCGAGAATATAGATGAATGGCAAGAAATTTATAATAGTGTTCATTTCTGTCCCGCAGAACAGAATGGATATGTAAATCAAGAGAAACTAGAGCGATGGATTAAAAAATATATTTTGATCCTAAAGAAAAATGGTCAAGAAAAACTTCTGTCAAAAACTTTAGGAAGAATATTTGCTTTTTCTCCAACTGGAGAGGATGGTCACTATCCTTGTGAATCTATTCGAGAAATGATAGAAAAATATGGAGACAACGAGCTGAGTAGAGCTTTTCAGCAAGAGGTTTATTACAGTAGGAACTGCTATACTCCTTCTGCAGGAAAAAAAGAACTCAAGATAAGTGAAGGGTATGTCGAAAATGCCCAATATTTAGATAAAGAATATCCTAAAACTGCGAGAATCTTTTATGAGTTAAGTGAATGGTATAAAATGGACGCAAGTATGCAAAGAATCGAAGCGGAGACGGATTTTAAAGAATAAAGAAAATATAAGGTGAATAAATATGCAAGTTATGATTGACAATTCTGTTTATTTGTATAAAAGAGGAGTATACGGATTGTTTGTAATTAGAAATGGTGTGAAAAATTGTGTATATGTAGGTAGGAGTGAACAAATTAAAAAAAGGATAGAAACTCATAAAACTAAAATAGAAAAAGGGAGACATTTAAAATCATTGTTAGATGCTTTTATAGATGATGAAGCAATTATTTTTGCTACGGTATTAGAGGAGGTACCCTATTGCTTTGATAATTATAGCAAAGATGCTCAGAGACTTGCTAGTGCTGAAAATTATTGGATAGATAAATTTCAATCTATGAATCAATGTTTAGAGCAAATTCCAGAAGGGAAAAGACCATCACTAAAGGAATGGGAAAAAATGAAAAAGTTAAATCTGAGTAATGAGTTACTCTAATGAAAAAGGTTCGGATAGTTTAGAAAGTAACAATATAGTTCAAAATTATCTTATAGTAACGGTTTTAACTGAACCATCGATTTATTGGATTATTTTCAGGAAAAGTAAATTTTTACTTTATAGTAAAAGGAGGAACAAAGATGGCAATGATAGAAATTGGATCGGAAGTGGGGCTTCCGCTCATATTCCAGATGAGTTTAGGCTTCATAGCGACATGTGTGCTTGTCATTTTCGTTCGCCGATGGACAGCCGTAAAACAAAGTGGAGGACCGTTTACTGCACCGTTTCATATCGCAAAGGGGACGTTTTACATTCACGTGGCATTCTGTTTCAAAAAGCGTCGTATTCCTCTTGAGTCGATTCGCCAGATTTCGATTGATTTCATGCGTGGTCGAAAGGGAGGCGACAGCCGTTATGTCGTCAGAATTGAACAAAAGGACGGCACAACGACGATGTTCTTCATGGGAAAAAACCAAGCCAATGATGCGTTGCTGGAGGAGTTACCTCAAGCCGTGAAGCGGTATCCAATTAAAGTTAATAAAAAATAATGAACAACAAAAAACAGTATCTACTGTAATATCTCACATTGCGCGGTGATCGTAGAGTGTTATAATAGGCACTGTTTTTTTATATACTAACTTATATGAAATGGGCTTTTTGAGAAAATTTTCATACAATGAAATAATTTACATAAAAAGGAGGAAATTATGTCTACACATAAAAAAGTATCACTTTCAGAAGTGAATTAATCTATAGAAACTCCTAATAATAATCATTCTGGCATAACTTAAAAGCTTTCTTAGGACCAGGGACATTCCTCTTTGGGGCGCAAGAAAAAACATTGGACCAACTCTTGGCCTATTCACAAGTATTCTTATCAATGGCGTTACCATTTTCCATTTTCCCGTTGATTTACTTCACTTCAAAGAAATCACTCATGGGAGAATTTACAAACGCCAAATGGAATACTTTCCTTGGATATGGGGTTGCGGTTATCCTTACCATCCTAAACTTCAAGTTAATTATTGATTTATTCTAGAGTTGAACGGGCATCTTCGGGTGCTCGTTTTTTTGTTTGGTCGGATTTCACAATAGAGCTTACTCAAGTACATAGATGTAGGTGAAAATTTTCATGCGAAAACTCCTAATCTTCACAGAAGTTTGGTTGTATTTTTCAAGAGAATAGGATAGATTATAGTTGAGAAGGTTGGAACCGCATTCAAAAGTCGATGCGGTTTCTATGTGGAAGATGTAGAGGAGAGAATGTTGGTCCAAAGCAAAGTGATATAGTTGTCATCCTTAAGAAGAGAGAATGGAGGTATTAGGATGAAAAAGAGTCTTATTTTGCTGCTATGTATGAATGTGTTACTATTATCGTCTTGCAAGTCACATAACGAACAAAACAAGACAACGACCACGGATACTTCAATAGAAACCTCAACTACAAAGCAAGTGACAGAGCAATCGCAAACGAGTGAAACAACAACTGCCACGCCAGTGACTACGCAAGAAACAACAACGAGCGTCACTACGCAAGAAACACAAAACAAAACCACAACCGAGGCTGTGCCTCCAACGTCGCAACGTCGTAAGAAGATTTTGGCTGTCACTCCACAAATTCAGGAAGAATGGTATTTCTGTGCGCCTGCTACAGTAAGTATGATCCTTTCCACTCAGGGGAAATTCGTTTCTCAGCGACAACTGGCACAGGAGATGGGGACTTATGTACCTTTTGGAACGCATAATAAAGATGCCATTCGTGTGTTGAATCAGCATTTATTTGGCTATTCGGTGCCTAAGGAAGGACAGGCCGGATATCGCCTAGCCGTTGTTACGAATGCAAGTCCAAACTCCGAGGAGCTGAGAGTATTCAAGGAGCGCGTTCGCAAAAATATTGATGATGGCTATCCAATGTATTATACTTTTACCCTTTCCAAAATTTATCCTGGAAAAAATGGGGAGCATAATGTGATTGGTATTGGCTATGAGTTGACCCCAGACGGGAAAGATATTTCTGCCATTTATTATTTAGACTCCATGACACATGAACAAGATCCTGTCTATGGCGGTTTAAAAAAGGTAACGCCAGAAGAGCTGCTGGAAGCAATGGCGGCTTGCGAGGAACCTAATTATGCTTGGTAAGAGAATGATGAATTAAAAATAGGATTAGAAGGAAAGTGAGAGGAAACATTAATGAAAAATTTTTCTAGAACCATAAAAATAGGTTTATGTGCGGCAACGCTAGTGACGTTAGCTGGATGTGCACAAACATTCACAAAATCCGAATCAAAGAGTGTGGCGGAAACAACTGCTCCATCGACAACTGTCGTAAGCACGAAGGAAGAAACGCCGCAATGGGTGGCTTCGTATACGAATATGTCGAATCAGAGCAGTATTGATGAAGTGAAGGCGTTACTCTCTGCTTACATCGATAAAGAGAGTGTAGAATCGTTCTTAAAATTGGTGAATGAGTACAATGAAATTGTCGGCGAGACGGGTCTGCAAGGAGATTTTGCGTCTTTCACCAAGACAGAGTATGACGTAGAGAAAATCAGTAATCTCTGGAATGCGAAGATGGGTGATTTTGTCGGAACGAACTGCCGCATTAATACTTATGCATTATTGAAAAATAGCATTGAGATTCCTCCGATTGAAAAAGATGATACGCTCCTATTCATTGATAATGACGCCATTGACAAAGGAAAATTATATAATTCTGAGGATAAGAACGCCTTAAATCGATTATTCTCGAGAGTAAAAACAGAAGCGACAACCGATGTGAAAGTGCATGCTGCCAAAATGGAGCAATTCCTCTCTCAATTTAAATTTAATGAAAATGCACGAATGCTTTCCGTAGTGATTCATGATAATCTGGATGGCGAGTCTCTCTTTATTGGCCATGTCGGTGTATTAGTGCCAACGAGTGACGGCTTCCTTTTCGTTGAGAAGTTGACGTTTGAGGAGCCATATCAGGCGATTAAATTTGCTTCCAAAGAAGATGTTTACAAGTATCTTTCAACGAAATACCAAGATTATACCGGAGAAGGCTTAGCGAAACCATTCATTATGGATAACAACAAATTGGTAGAGATGAAGTAGAAAAGATGTATTCATCTTAGTCATGCAATCTGGAAGTAGCGGGAGAAGGTGAAAAGATGGCTTCTAGCAAGGAATATTTAGCCTATATTTTAGAACAATTATCAGGATTAGAGGATATCCGCTATCGAGCAATGATGGGGGAATATATTTTGTATTATCGGGAAAAGGTTGTCGGCGGCATTTATGATGATCGATTCCTAATCAAAAATGTGACAGCTGCCAGAGAAAGCATGCCGGACGCTTCATTGGAACGTCCATATGAAGGGGCAAAAGAAATGATTTTGGTGGAAAATGTAGAGGATAAGGAGTTCTTAACGAATTTGTTTAAAGCTATCTATGATGAACTGCCGGCTCCCAAACCCAAGAAAAAGAAATGATGGCGGGAGGAGGTTGCCAAGTGGTGGACGATTAGCAGGCAGTCCTCTGAATCCATAAAGTAGCTATAACACCGGTAGTAGTTTCAAAGTGCTACAGGTGTTTTTGATGTGCTGGAAAAATAGTTGAATGGGAATATAACCTTCCTCAGTTATTTGGTATAATAACAGTACAGTTTAAAGAGATTTGAGGCGAAATAAATGAAGCCGGAAGAGTATTCTTGGAATGAGTGGGAGCGAAATCGTTATATCAATGGGGACGTGAAGGTCCCCTCTGATTATAAAATTAAAATCACCGATATCCCGGAGAAGAGGGTGGAGTTAGAAACAATCCTTGAACAATTACCGCATAAAGAGGTCGCTCGTTGCGCTGTTGAAAATGCCCGTAATTTTATAGAGGATATTGAAAGCTTTGCTGATAAGGAATCTATTCTAGAGAAAACTTTGAACGTATTTCAACAGCGACTCGAGGGCAAGAAAAGCGCGTATCAGCTTCGTCAAGCAGGTTTTTTAGCAAACACGTTATCAAAGCGATCGACGACGGATATTAGCAAGTTTGCTGCCAGAGTGTATGCGCAAGCTATAGCATCTGCTCATATGAGAGGGCATGCGATGGTTTCTTCTGATTATGCAATTAAAGTCATCCAACTAAAGGATTCAAAGGATTTAGACCGAGTAAGAGTGGAAAGAGAACGACAAATCGCATTAGCGCGAGACTTTTTAAAGAAAGTAGGAACTAAAGATGAACATGAGTATTAGAGAAATTATAGATAAAAAGGAAAAAGAATCGATTTCAAAAGAAGTTTTATATGATCTTCCAGAATGGTTTGGAATGCCAGAAAGCACGCAGGAATATGTCGATGATGCGATGGACAAACCGTTTCTAGCCTGTTTTGTAGAGGATAAACTCGCTGGATATGTCGTGTTGAATGCTACGAGTGAGGATTGTGCAGATATTTTTGTGATGGGAGTCAAAAAGGAATTTCACCGCAAAGGAATCGGCCAAAAATTAAATGAGGCGTATGAACAACTAGCCAGGAAATTAGGGTACACTTATTCCCAAGTGAAGACTGTGAAAATGGGGCATTACGAACAGTATGATCGTACGAATCTTTTTTATAAGGCGATGGGGTATAAGGAATTAGAATGCTTCCCAACATTATGGGATGAATGGAATCCATGTCAAATCTATATTAAATATTTAGGGGAATGAAGTTGAAGATTACAACAGAAAATAGGACACAGAGGAGAATTCGATGAAAGTAAAGAAGATTGGTATCGTCAGTTTGTCTAGCGGCATTTTAGGGGAGAGTTTCATTCAACATGAACTCAATCTTGGGAAAAAACGATTAGAAGAATATGGGATAGAAGTTGTATTTTTACCTCATGCATTAAAAGGGCTAGAATTTATAAAGCAACATCCCGAATGTAGAGCGCAAGACTTACTAACCTCTTTTCAAGATGATTCGATAGATATGATTTTATGTGCCATTGGTGGAGATGATACGTACAGATTGCTGCCTTATTTATTTGAACAAGACGCGCTTAAAAAGGTTGCCAAGCAAAAGATCTTTCTAGGTTTCTCAGATACGACCATCAATCATTTGATGTTACATAAGGTGGGCGTTCGCAGTTTCTATGGGCAAGCGTTTTTGCCAGATGTGTGTGAACTTTCGAAGGAAATGCTTTCGTATACAAAATCGTATTTTGAGGAATTGCTGACAACGGGAAGAATTAAAGAAATTCGCCCAAGTGACATTTGGTATCAGGAGAGAGAAGATTTTAGTGAAAAGGGACTAGGGGTTTCGATGCCAAGTTTTCCAAATCACGGGTTTGAGTTGCTTTCAGGGGCTGCTCAGTTTACAGGGCAAATCCTAGGAGGGTGTTTGGAATCCATGGCAGAATGTCTCGAAAATTCAAGATATGAGGATACGGTTCGCCTCGTGCAGCAGTATCAACTATTTCCTACTTTAGAAGAATGGAAAGGAAAAATTTTGCTTCTAGAGACGAGTGAAGAACAACCGACTCCTGAACACTTCCAAAAAATGATTCAAACACTAGAACGATACGGTCTTTTTGATGTGGTGTCTGGTGTGCTTGTTGGAAAACCACAAAATGAAACTTACTATGATGAGTATAAAGAGATTCTTCTGGAAGAATTAGGGGAGAAGCAGCTACCCATTGTCTACAATATCAATGTTGGGCATGCGACACCTCGTTGTATTATTCCTTTTGGGATTGAAGCTCAAGTGAATGTGGACGACCAAGTGATTCGTTTTATCTATGAATAATAAAATTACAGAAGTGAGAATAATGAAGCAGACTCAAATGTGGAAGGGGAGTCTGCTTTCATTTTTCTAAAACAATGACGGCATCTTCCAAGATGTATTTACTGACAAATGGGAATAGAAATGCCATAATGAGATGAATTCTAATAAATTTGGGGTATTGGATAAAATCGCTACTGTATAGGGAATCCGAACCCGAGGACTAAAACTCTTATGTAAAAGGAGTAAATATGGAAACAAAAAGATGTGATTGGGCTAACCATAGTCTACTTGAACAAAAATACCATGATGAAAAGTGGGGAATCCCTATCTTTGATGATAAGGAATTATTTAAGATGCTTTGTTTAGAAGGGATGCAAGCAGGCCTTAGTTGGTCTACGATCCTTCAAAAAATGGAAGGGTTGTGTAAAGCTTTTGATAACTTTGATCCAGACATTGTGGTGAACTATGATGAAGACAAGGAAGCTGAGCTCCTTCAAAATAAAGAAATCATCCGAAATCGATTGAAAGTAAAATCTGTTGCGAACAACGCTAAAGCTTACTTTAAGATATGTGAAGAGTTTGGGTCATTTAGCGACTATTTATGGGGATTTGTCAATCATACGCCAAT
The DNA here is from genome assembly GCF_001807725.1 of Granulicatella sp. HMSC31F03. Taxonomy (NCBI): domain Bacteria; kingdom Bacillati; phylum Bacillota; class Bacilli; order Lactobacillales; family Carnobacteriaceae; genus Granulicatella; species Granulicatella sp. HMSC31F03. Next base: position 106,528 of record NZ_KV790870.1, read on the forward strand.
CATCAATTCTTGGAAATCCATAACAGAAGTCCCCGCAAAAACGGAGCTTTCGGACGAAATCAGTAAAGATTTGAAGAAAAGAGGCTTTAAATTTATTGGCTCTACTATTATTTATGCTTTTATGCAATCGGTAGGGATGGTAAATGACCACCTTCTGGAATGTGAGTTTAGAAGGGTAGAGAAGAATTAAAATTTATTTTGAATAGGAGAAAGGTGAAGGAGAAACATGAAAAAAATCGCAGCAAAAGAGTTTAAAGAATTATACCAAACAAGTGAAATCGCGGTGTTAGATGTACGAGAAAAGGGAGAATTTCAAGACGGACATATTCCAACAGCAAAGAACTATCCTCTAAGTACGTTGGAAAAAGAGTATGAAACATTAAATCCGGAGCAAAAATACTACGTCATCTGCCAAGGTGGGATGCGTTCAGCAAGGGCTTGTCAATTTTTGGAAGAAAAAGGCTTTGACGTGACGAATGTTGAAGGTGGCATGAATCAGTGGCAAGCTTAAAGAAAACGACCGAAGTTCAACTAGAGCCATTTAACAAAAACTTTCTGCAAGAGATTTGGAAGATTGGTTTTTCTACGGATCAACCAGAGTGGACGAAGTTGAACGCACCGTATTTTAATGATTATCGCAAGTTTGACGATGCGAAAAGTTTTGAAGAAAGCTCGATTGCAGATTTTTTAATGAGCGACGATTGCAGATGTGTTGTCTCTGGAGGTCTGCCTGTAGGGATGGTTTCAAAATCATGGGTGGATGAAGCTACTCGCTGGCTAGAAATTGGGATTGTGATTTATGACAATCAGTTGTGGGGCGAGGGAATTGCAACAAACGCGCTGACGAAGTGGGTGGATGCTATTTTCCAAGAAATCGATGCGCTCGAACATATTGGAATGACGACTTGGAGTGGGAACAGTGCGATGATGGTCGTTGCTGAGAAATTAGGGTTCCTAAAAGAAGGTCAAATCCGTAAAGTCCGTTACTATCAAGGACAGTATTATGACAGCGTAAAATATGGAATTTTACGCGAAGAGTGGACTACAAGAGCATAACAATAAAGAAAGAGACTGATTACGCGAATCAGTCTCTTTTAATATGCAAGTAGTGATTATTTTCCAGGAGTTTTTGGATCTAAGCCAAATGATTGTTCTAAAATTGGTCTTAAGCTATTAATCATATCGGCTGTACCTTCTATTGCAAGCGCGTATACTTTCTCGCCTTTTTGAACGACCCATTCGTACATGTATTTACCATCAGAGAATGCAATTTTCATTAAGTAGGCATCCTCTCCAGCAAATTTAGCTCTTGAGCCTTGTAGACTAGTCTGTTGTTTGTCATTTTGCCAGTGATCATACAAACGATTCGCAATTAACTCTGCGCCAAAGGTTTCTCCGTTAGCAAGTTTGACAGAGTCTTTAGTGTACGAGTTCATTGATAATACATTGTATTTATCTGGTGAAGAAAACTGGAATTGAGAACCAGTATTTTTATCTTGGTATGCGACCCAATCTTTAGGAACATTGACATAACCAGATGCTTCACGGCCAACGCGTTGAGTATCCGAAAGTGAAACTTCTTTAGTAGTAGAAGAAGCACCAGCAGTTGTTGTTGGAGCAGTTGTAGTAGGTGTAGCCGTAGTTTCTTTAGCGACTTCAGTAGTTGGTGTTGCAACAGTATCTATTGCTTTCTTTTCGTTGTTCCCGCAAGCCGCTACCAATAATGAGGATAGAAGCGTTATAGAACCTAATAAAATTTTGTTTTTCATAATAATTAATCTCCTTCATTTAGTTCAGATTTTTGATTATTGTCCGGGAGTTTTCGCCTCTAAGCTCCATGTCTGTTCGATCACAGGTCTTAAAGCATTAAGCATATCCTCAGAACCTTCGACTTCGATAGCGTATATTATCTCACCTTTTTGGAAAAACCAACAGAGGTAGTATTTACCGTCTGTAAATAGGACTTTAAGTAAGAAAGCCTCCTCGCCAGCGAATTTGGCTTTTACACCTTTTATTTGGTCGACCTCTTTTGAGTTTTTTAACTTAGCGTATGTACGATTTGCCATTAACTCAGCACCGAATGTTTCACCGCTTCCAAGTTCTACTTTATCTTTAGTGAAATTGTATAGTGCCACAGCATTATATTGATCTGGTGAAACATATTGTACTTTAGTTTCGCTATTCTTGGTCCAGTCTTTAGGAATATTGAGATAACCAGTATCTGCATTCCCGATTCGTTGAGTGTCTGCAAGTGAGATTTCTTTTACGTCAGAAGAAGACTGAGCAGTTGTTGTAGTCGTTACAGTTGCCGTTGTATTTGCTTGGGTTGTTGGCGCTGAGGTTGTCTCCGTTGCATTCTTTTCGCCGTTCCCGCAAGCCGCTACCATTAACGCAGATAGAAGCGTTACGGAACCTAATAAAATTTTGTTTTTCAAGATAGTTGTTCTCCTCAACAGGTTTATTATATTTGTATTATATCACGGTACGGGTTGAATTTAAATAAAAAACATTTTACAAAGGATGAGGATAGATAGGAGATAACAAAAGAGACTAATCGCGTGGACTAGTCTCTTTTAGGTTGTTAGTGATTATTTTCCAGGATTCTTAGGATCTAGACCCCAAGTTTGTTCGATAAGTGAAATCATCGTTACAATCGTCTTTTTGTCTCCTTCAAAAGAAGCCGTATAGACTTTATCCCCTTTTTCAAAAATCCAAGTAAAGTAGTATTTTCCATCTTTCATTAAGAGTTGTAAGAGGTAAGCATCCATTCCGGATACTTTTGTTTTAGTACCTTGGATTTTATCAACATTTTGTTGACCACTCCAGTTAGCTGCTAGACGATTGGCAATCATCTCTGCTCCCCAAGTTTCTCCTTCACCAGGTTTTGCTTGATCTTGAGTGAATCCATTTAATGTAATAATGTTGTACCCATCGAGTGCTGAGTACTGGAATTGTGGGCCACCATTCACATCTTTAAAGTTGACCCAATCTTTAGGAACATTGACGTATCCAGCGTCGTCTCGTCCAACACGTTGAGTGTCGTTGAGTGAGATTTCTTTTTCTTCTGAAGAAGCTCCCGTTGTTGTCGGCGCTTGAGTGGTTGCTTGCGTGGTTGTTTCTTTAACAGCTTCCGTTGTTTGTACGGTCGTCGTTTCTTTTGTTTCTTTAGTAGAGTTACCGCATGCTGCAAACACAAGTGCAGAAAGAACAGTAACAGAGCCTAATAAAATTTTGTTTTTCATTGTTACACTCCTAAAATATGAATTTATAGCGTTAGTGTACCATTTTTTAAGATTTTTTAAAAGTTTAGTCATTAGTTTATTTGCTTTGATAAAAGTTAGCCCTAACCATTAGAGAGGAAATAAGATAACAGCTTATTTCAATAGATGGTATAATAGAACTACGATTAATGATGAGGTGAGACTTATGCACCTGTTAAAAATTATCCTATTTGTTATCGGGATAACCTTTTGCCTTTTTGGATATCTCATCGTGTTCAAAAGGCAGTATGGGCTCATCAATGATTTCAAAGCACGGAAGAAGGCGGGGAGCCAAAAGGATACAGATGCATTTCGTATTGGGCAAGTTGAGTTAATCCTAGGGATTGGATTGCTTGTACTATTTGTGTTATTAATGATATTTACGTAGAGGAATACTATAGAAAGTGAGTTTGGCAGTGAAGGAATTAGCATTAACATTAGAAGATACGCAGTGGGAGAAGACGACGATTACGCATGATCGAAAAATTGTGCGAGCCATTGTGATAGATGAAGAGGGATATTTTTACTTCGTGCGAGTACACCGCGACGATATCTTTGGGACTAGCGTTTTTATTGAAACAGCTGGCGGAGGTGTAGAAGAAGGAGAATCAACAGAAGAAGCCATCCACCGGGAACTAAAGGAAGAACTGGGGGTCAAGGTAGAGGTCCTTTGTAAAATTGGTCTAGTTAGCGACTACTATAATCAGATTCATCGTCATAATGTAAATCATTACTATCTTTGCCAGATCACGTCTTTCGGAGAAACCGATATGACTCCAGAAGAACAAGAGGAATTTCAATTATCAACATTAAAGATGACTTATGAAGAGGCCGTTTCTGAGTATCAAAAGTTTGCTTCTAAACCATGGGGAGTCCTTCTTGCAAACCGCGAATTACCCGTTCTTGAATGGGCGAAAAAGTGGTTAATTAGCGTAAAATAAAATGAAAAGAAGAAAAAGTAATCATAGAAGGGGAAGCCTATTCATGGTTACTTTTTTTATCGAATATTTTCTTAATAAAATCACAAATTCAACTTGTAACTACCAGTTGGTTTTGCTATATTAAAGGTGCATAAAAATCGGTAAACAATAAGGTTAGGGATTGTTTTAGGTTTTGTTGCAAACGCTTACTAAAAATAAAACGAAAGGAAGTCGAAAATCTTATGGGTAAGAGATTTTTTGATAAAAAATGTAAGTACAGTATTCGCAAATTTTCAGTAGGAGTCGCTTCAGTAATGATTGGGGCTACTTTTTTTGCATCTCCGGTTGCTTTAGCAGCAGAGGTCGAAGGGGAACCAAGCACAGAAAATGGGGCTATTAGTGAGGCGCCTTCCTTAAACCAATTGCCGGATGAAGTATTAAAGGCGATTGAAAAAGCAGAAAAAGAGGGGCAAGCAAACAAAGCTGAAGAGGAAGCTTCCGCTACTCCAAAAGAAGGAGCAGCCACATCTGAGACTGGGAAAACTCAACCCTCAAAAGAAGAAACAGCTAAGCCAACTGAAGCAGAAGCGACAACTGTTGCAAAGCAGGCTAAACCAACGGAAGAAGTAACTGCTACAGAAGCTCCAACGACAACGACGCCTAATACAGCAACAGAAGCAACAACGAAGCCACGTGAAGTAAATGGAACGGTGGAGAAAGCCGACCAATTTACAGCAGCTAAGCCAGCGACGAAAGAGGAAATTGACGCTGCGAAAAAAGAAGTGACGAAAAAGGAATATACCGTATTCCCAACACCACAAAAGGTCACTTATGGAGAAGGGGTAACTGCACTAGAAGGGAAAGTAAATCTGGTATTTAGCGATAGTCTAGATATCTATACACGTAACCGTGCAAAAGAAATTTTACAAGCGAATCAAGTTTCTTATACAACAAGTGCAAAAGAAGCAGAAGGCTCTACGAATATTTTCCTAGGGGTTCATGGGGAATCTTCACTAGCTGAAAAAGAAGTTAAAGATGTTTCGAAAGATTTATACAATAAAATTGACGCCTATGTTTTACAAGTCAAAAACAATAAAATATCCATTGTCGGAAAAGACACAGACGCGGTGTTCTTTGGCCTTACAACCTTGAAACATATGCTCAAAGATTCACCAACTCCTGTTCTTCGTGATGTGACGGTAGAAGACTATGCAGAAGTGAAAAATCGTGGGTTTATTGAAGGATATTATGGCAATCCTTGGACGAAGGAAAACCGGGAAGATTTAATGAAATATGGTGGCGACTTAAAATTAACGCAATACTACTTCGCACCAAAAGACGATCCATATCACAACAAAAAGTGGCGCGACTTATACCCAGAGGAAAAACTAGGAGAAATTCGGGACTTAGCTCGTGTCGGAAATGAAACGAAGACACGCTATGTATGGACAATCCATCCATTCATGCATAACAAAATGCGCTTTGAAAACGACGAGAAATATAAAGAAGATCTTTCTGTCATCAAAAATAAATTTACACAATTACTCGATGCAGGGGTTCGTGAATTTGGGGTGCTTGCCGATGATGCGGCTTGGCCAGTCGGTGGATACAATAGCTATATCCGTTTAATGCGTGATTTGACAGATTGGTTAACGGAAAAACAAAAAACATATAGCGGTCTTCGTAAAGATATGATTTTTGTACCTGCTTGGTATATGGGACAAGGGACAGAAGATGAACTTCGCACACTTAACGAACATCTTCCAGAAACAGTCCATTTAACGTTGACAGGGGGGAAAGTATGGGGAGCTGTGGATCAAACTTTCTTAACGAACTTGAAACGGAATTTGACAGAAGGTGGAAAGAAATATCGTCCAATTCACTTCTGGATTAACTGGCCATGTAATGACAATACAAAACAACACTTAATTCTTGGTGGCGGAGAAAAATTCTTGCATCCAAATGTTGATTTGTCGCTTTCGAATGGAATTATGCTGAATCCAATGCAACAATCGGAAGCTTCCAAAGTAGCTCTGTTTGACATGGCTCAATACGGCTGGAAGCAATGGAGAAGTGCACAAGAAGCAGAACAAATTAATGACACCGCCTTTAATTATGTGGTCAATGGTCATTTTAAAGACAGTGAAGTTTCCAAAGCCTTCCGCGAACTTGGAAAACATATGCGAAACCAAAACAGACCTCCTCACGTTACAAAATTAGAAGAGTCAGTAGAGCTTGCACCTAAATTGACCGCCTTTTATAACAAATTGAAGGCAGGTCAAAACTTAGATGCAGAAAGAAAAGAATTAAAAGAAATCTTTGCCCAATTGAAAGCTGACGCAATTCTTCTAAAAGAAAAAGGGGATAAGAAACTCATTCACCAAATTCACTATTGGTTGGACAATACAGTAGACCAAATGAATGCGCTCGAAGCCCTCTTAACAGCAACAGAAGGACTTGCAGAAAAGAATGATGCGAAAGTTTGGGATAACTACTACGCAGGATTGAAGCATTATGACCAATCCATTAGTTATGCATTCTTCTATGTAGATCACTATGAACGTGCTGAATTTGGAGTTCAACATATTCGTCCGTTTATTAATAATCTAAAAGAATATTTAGCAACGCATATTCAGACGATGCTTCGCCCAGATAAACTGGTAACTACATTTATTACAAACCGTGCGGGTGCTGAAGGCGGACTAGCTGAAGTCACAGACGGAGACTACGATACACATGTAATCGTGAAGACGACAACCGTAATTGAACGAGATGACTATGTGGGATTACGTTTCAACAAAGCGATTAAGATTCATACGCTCGGATTTGCCACCGGAACCAAGACGGCCGATAACTACACATTCGGTAATGCCGTTGTTGAATATCAAAATGAGCAAGGGGATTGGGTAGCGCTCACGACTCCTGCCTATACAGGTAGAGAGCGTACCCTTGAATTCAATAATCTGGATATTACTGCACAAGCCGTTCGAATGCGTGCAACTGCTAAAAAGGATAATGCTTGGCTTGCCATGCGCGAAATTGCCGTCAATAGACCACTAGAAACGGGTAGCAAGAAGGTAAAAGCAAATATCACTTTAAGTTCTAATCTAGTGTATAAATATGGAACTAGTGTCGTTCAAATGCAAGATGGAAATGAGACAACAGAATCTATGATGGCACATGCAAACCAAACCAATGTCACCCCAGAAAATGCTTGGGTACAAATGGATTTAGGGGCTGCTAAAGCTATTAAACGAGTACACCTTGTTCAAGGAGAACGCGACAAATTAGCAGCGGGTGTCATCGAATATTCGACAGACGGAACTAATTGGACGACGCTTCAAACATTAGCTGGAGAAAGAACGAGTGATATTATCAAAGAATTTACAGCGCAATTTGTGCGTGTTCGCAATACTCAAACCTTGAATAAATGGTGGAGAATCGCGGACTTCACGGTAGATGTTTTCACTCCAAATACAGACTTGACAGTTACAAGTGTGGATAGCTTGAAGGAAACGCCAGTCGCTGATAGCCGTGGACGTTATGAAATGACATTACCTCAAGGAACCAATATTCCAGCAAATGGATATCTTGGAATGAAATTAGACCGCCTACATGAAGCTTCTTCGATTACTCTGGAAGATGCAGGAGAAACAGGATTAACACTAGAGTACTCTGCTAATGAAGTCGAATGGTATCGTGCAGACGAATTGCCAGAACATACCTTCGTTCGTTATGTTCGTCTCGTGAATAAGACGGATAAAGACCAAGCGCTTCCTTCTGGTAAGTTAATTGTGAAGACAAAAGAAGTGGAATCAACAGAACTTCAATCAACCACAATGGGCATCCACCAATATTATGGGGCGAATGATGTTCGTCGCATTCACAATATAGGTCAATTATTTGATGGAGATTACAACAATTTCGTTGAGTTTTCTGATTACCAACGTAAAAATGGTGAAATCGTGATGAAACTCGGTACCACTCGTCAAGTGAAGAAGATTCGTGCATACATTCAAGATGCGGAACGGAATTATTTACGAGATGGTAAGATCCAAGTCAGTGAAGACGGTAAGAACTGGACCGATGTGGTTACAGTTGGTGACGGGGTTGAAAATGAAATTCGTGACAACTCTCTAACGGATGGTTGGACACATGATGCGGCTAAACCTGGAAATCGTTATATTGAAGGGGTTCTAGATAAACCAGTTACCGCTAAGTTTATGCGTGTGCTCTTTACAGCGGATTATAATGCACGTTTCTTAGGCTTTAGCGAAATCGAAATCAATGATGGTGAGTTTATCAATCCTGAAAATAATCCTACGGTGACAGGAAGTGGAACAGAAGACAAAGATAACTTGAAGAAACATTTAACGGATGGAAATGTATTAACTAGTTATGCGACAACAGAGAATAAGGGAGAACTGGTTTACCACTTATCAGAAGAAACGGCTGTAAATCATGTTCGTTTAATTGCAGATGTCCCAGAAGGAACCACTGTAAAAGTCAAAGTGCGTACATTGAATGAAGCAGGAGAATCTGTGTGGAAAGAACTGGGTAAAGTAAAATCTAGCTTCCAAACATTTGCACTTCCAGGAGAAAATCCACGAATTCTTGATGTGAAAGTTTCTTGGGAAGGTGGCCCTGCAGAGTTCTACGAATTATCAACCTTTACTAAAGAAGTCACTCCAGATGAAATTCAACAGCCTGAACCAGACAAACCAGTAACGCCACTAACGCCAATTGATTCAACGGTTGCTAAACGAGAGTTGAAAGACGAGGCTACAGGTGTGATGATTTCGGGGTCAACTACCGCCTTAGAACCAGTGAAAGACTTAGCAGTTCAAAAAGTTCTTGATCAAACATTGGATGGCAAAAAATATGATGCGTATGATATTCGTTTAGGAGGAAAGGCAGGTGGCTTTGTTCAGCCAAATGGAACAGTTGCTGTGACGGTTCCAGTGAAAGCTGATGCGGAAGTAGAAACGATTTACTACATTACTCCTGAAAAACGATTGGAAGCTTTAACGTTTACTCAAAAAGATGGAAAAGTAACCTTTAATACGACTCACTTCAGTATTTACGCAGTTGTGTATAAAGGATCCGTGGCTGTAGCGAACCCAACAGCACCGACAACACCAACGGCACCGACGAGTCCAACATCGCCAGTAACGCCGGGGACTCCTACAACTACTTCTACACCTCCAGCTGTAGCTTTCGGAGAACCAGGTAGAACGACTCCAGCAGGTGAAAAGCCAGTTGCTAAACCTGAAACCGTCAATGGAGCTGTTGCAAATCAGCTTCCAGCTACTGGAACAAGCGATGCAAACACTTCTCTCTTTGTCGCAAGTTTAGCGCTTGCCCTTGGAACATTGTTCTATAAAAAAGGAAAAGAAGAAGCGTAATCCCAAAAAGTAAGACAGTAAGAGAAAAGACCTAGCTTTTTAGCTAGGTCTTTTCATTTAGATTCAGAAGACATCTTTGCAAGGTGTATTTTATAATGGAATAACTCAAAAATAAGTCAAAACCACTATTGTAAAGAAGCTGAGGGAGGTCTATACTGAAACTGATTAGGGAGTTTTTAATAAAGTATATTAGGGGGAATTAGGGTGAAAATTCGTTCGAATTGGAAATTGGGGTTATTGATTCTGGCTGGTGTTTCTTTAGCAGCATGTGGGGGGCATAAAGAAGAGGCGAAGTCAACGACAGAGACGGTAGTGAAAGTGACGACAGTTGAAGCAACGACAGTGACGCCTGCTAAATTACCAGATTCTTTGCTTCCTTTTAAGAAAGAGAAACAATTGGTATTGGGAGAATTGGATAAACTGGAGCGTTCTACGTCAGCGCATATTCAACTGAATATTAAAGATAAGCCAAAAGCTAAGAGAGAACCAAAAATCAGTGTGGATCCAGTTGGATGGCATAATTATAAAATGCCTATTGATGATTCAGGGAGTGGGAAAGAAGCATGGTTGATGAATCGCGGTCATTTAGTTGGATATCAGTTCAGTGGACTAGATAACGAGTTACGTAATTTAACACCGATGACAGCCTTATTAAATACGGGAAGCCTGTCAGACACGGATTCCGCAAATCAAACTGCAATGTTGTTCTATGAGAATAATCTTGCGGATTGGATTAATGCGCATCCGAATGATTGGTTAGATTATAAAGTAACGCCAATCTATCAAGGGGACGAATTGATTCCACGTCAAGTTGAGTTGCAGTATGCGGGAATAAAAAGTGATGGAACTTTGATGAAGATTTCTTTTGGGACAAAACAAGAGGAAACAGATGATGATGGTGTAACTCATGTAATTCTGGAGAATACATCACCAAATGCAAAACTTGACTATGCGACGGGGAATGCGGAACCATTATTTGCTAAGAAGAAAGTTGAAACTACTGTTGCTCAGACAGAAGTAGTGAAAGAAACAACGACCGTTCAAAAAGAAGAGAAAATAGTTTATGTGGCAAAAAAGGGAAAATCAAGCGTTTATTGGTATCACAAAGGAAACATGCCTCCAAATACAAACTGGGATAATGTTGTGGAGATGACCGAGGCTCAAGCGAAAAGCCAAGGAAAACGTCATAGCTCTAGGGAATAAGAAAGGCCCACCGCTTAATTTAAGTGGTGGGCCATTTTTTAATCTTCCTTTACTAAATACCCTAGTTTATCGAGGGCATCTTCGATATAGTCGAGGTCTTGTTGGTTTTCAGCCTCAACTAGATGATAATGTATGCCGTCTGTTAAGGATGACAGAGGGCGAAAGTCTTCTTGATGGATTTGTTCCAAGAAGTGTTGGACGTCACGGCGACAGGTCAGTTTCACAAGAGTCTGAATTTCTCCGTAGACTGGATGGTCGATTTGAATATTTTGGACGCGGCCTCCATTATCGACAATCGCTAACAGTTCGGCTTCAATAGCCTCGGTATCGTGTTTGACTTTGAAGAGACGATGAACATACGGCGAGCTCTCTTGTTCCTTGTAGACATATCCACGATTGGTCGAGAGAATCGTTGCCCCATCAGCACGAAGAAGCGCGATGTCTTGAACGATAATTTGTCGGGTAACATGGAAATGTTCCGCTAAGCTTTGACCATTGAGTGGCTTTGGCGCGTTTTTCAGCAGTTTTAGTAATTCAGCTTTTCGTTCTTTTGGCATAGTAGACCTCTTTTAACGTCTTTTTTGTAAAACTTTATACACCACTAGTGCTAATTCATAGTCTACCATACTGTGAATCACTGTACCAAATCCGACTAAGACAAAGAGGACGTAAAACATGCTTTGAAGATCTGTCCCTGAAACGGAGTAGAAGAGCACACAAGCTAATACTTCACCGACTGCGTGAATAAGCGCAAGGACGAAGTTGAAAATCCATGATGCTTTTCGGTTTTCAAGCGTCTTAGGATGCTTTTGTAAGAAAAAGGCCCCAAGTGTCGCAAAGAGAATATGTGACAACGCACGGAAGACAATCACGAGCGGATAAGCACCAGAGATAAAGAACCCGTATGAGGATCCAAGAACGACGAAGATGGCCATCCAAGGATTTATAAACATTGCAATAAAAATCGCAACGTGGCTTCCAAGGGTATATGAAGCTGGCGGAATCACCAATTTCAGTGGCATCGCGATAGGAATAAAAATCGCAATCGCGGTTAATAGTGCGGTAAGTGTCATAAAACGAACATTTTTCATCAGAATAAAACTCTCCCTTTATTTACTGTATATACAGTAGTATAGTTCTGTGTATACAATAAATCAATAGGAAAATTCAATTTTTCGCTCATAATTCGCTTGATTTGATAAAAAGTACCATTACAAAAGGAAAGTTATACACGTTACGTTAGAGAGGAAAGAGAGAGCTCTTTTCTCTTTTTTTGTGTCTTTAAAGTTAAATCTTTTCTTATTGGAGGGCTTTGACTCGTAATTGTTCAAAATAGGAGTAGTATAGGAATTAAGTTGTAGGCACTATATTTTTCTACGAACGAAGGACATGAGGAGGAATCAATATGCGTGGACACGACATTTTAAACAACCCTTTCAAAAATAAAGGGACAGCATTTACACAAGAAGAACGTCAAGAATTAGGATTGGTCGGATTATTACCACCGTACGTTCAAACTTTAGAAGAACAAGCGGCGCAAACCTATGCACATATGCACCAAAAAGCAAGTGACCTTGAAAAACGTCTTTTCTTAATGGAAATCTTCAACACAAACCGTACTTTATTCTACTATTTATTCTCACAACACTTAGAGGAGTTCAACCCAATCGTTTATGATCCAACGATTGCGGACACGATTGAAAACTACAGCGAACTCTTTGTAGATCCACAATATGCAGCTTACTTAGACATCAATCATCCAGAAAATATTGAAGCAACCTTGAAGAATGCGGCAGGCGACCGTGAAAATCGTTTAATCGTTGTGACAGATGCCGAAGGAATTCTTGGGATTGGTGACTGGGGTACAAACGGGGTGGATATTTCTGTTGGTAAATTAATGGTATACACAGGAGCAGCTGGAATCGACCCAGCAAGTGTTCTTCCATTAGTGATTGATGCCGGAACAAACCGTCAAAGTTTATTAGAGGATCCAAATTATTTAGGAAATCGTCATGAACGTGTTCGTGGGGACCGCTATTATGACTTTATTGACCAATTCGTTGAAACAGCAGAACGTCTCTTCCCTAAATTATATATACACTGGGAAGACTTCGGACGTGGCAATGCGGCTAATATCTTAAATAAATACAAAACTCAAATTCCAACCTTCAACGATGATATTCAAGGAACAGGCATCGTGACACTTGGCGGGATTTTTGCCGCAATGGATATTGCTGGTGAAAAACTAACAGACCAAGTGTACTTATGCTACGGTGGTGGAACTGCAGGAGCAGGTATTGCTTCTCGTGTCCTTCGTGAAATGGTCGTTGACGGCCTTAGCGAAGAAGAAGCTTATAAACGTTTCTTTATGGTCGATAAACAAGGGTTGTTATTCGATGATATGGATGACTTAACCCCTGAACAACGCCCATTTGCGAAAAAACGGAGTGATTTTGCCAATGCAGATCAATTAACCGATTTATTAGAAGTGGTAAAAACTGTTAAACCTACTATCCTAGTGGGAACTTCTACTCAACCAGGTACATTTACAAAAGAACTAGTGGAAGCAATGTGCGAAAACACAGAACGTCCTGTGATTTTCCCATTATCAAACCCTACAAAATTAGCAGAGGCTACTGCCAAAGACCTCATCGAATGGTCAAACGGGAAAGCTTTCGTTGCGACAGGAATTCCTTCAGACGACATTGAGTATAACGGTATTAACTATGTTATCGGACAAGCGAACAATGCGTTAATCTACCCAGGCCTTGGATTAGGAATGCTTGCTTCAGAAGCGAGTCTATTAACAGATGAAATGATTGGGGCTGCAGCGCATGCTTTAAGCGGTATTGTGGATATTACAAAACCAGGCGCACCTGTGTTACCTCCATTCAAATATGTGGCAGAAGTGTCATTGAAAGTGGCAACAGCAGTCGCTAAAAAAGCACAGGAACAAGGTCTAGCACGCGCAGTTGAACAAGATATGGAAAAAGCGGTTCGTGACTTCAGATGGACACCAAAATATTAATTCGTAAAACATCCTACGCTCTAGCAATCTAGCTAGGGCGTTTTTGATGGAGAACTTCCAGTGATTTCTTGAAAAAAACAGCGTGGTACTATACTATTAGAAGGTAGAAATTCAAAGAGCAAGGAGCTTATTATGAAACAAAAATTCGGAATTATTTTAGCTGCGGGTAAAGGAACTCGTATGAAATCTTCCCTTTACAAAGTAATGCATCCCGTTTGCGGAAAACCAATGGTAGAGCATGTTGTCGACCAAGTTGAAAAAACAGGAGCTACTGAAATCGTTGCGATTGTTGGACATGGTGCTGAAATGGTGCAAAACCACCTTGGAGACCGTGTTTCTTATGCCGTCCAAGCAGAACAATTAGGAACAGGACATGCTGTTTTGCAAGCAGAATCTCTCTTACAAGGAAAAGAAGGCACAACGATTGTCATCTGTGGAGATACTCCATTATTAACAAGCGAAACTCTTTCAGCGTTAATGGAGGAGCATGAACGCACAGGGGCTAAGGCAACGATCCTTACAGCGATTGCCCAAGATCCAACAGGATACGGCCGCGTAATTCGCGATAAAGACGGTTCTGTTCTTAAAAATATAGAACAAAAAGATGCAACTCCTGAAGAACAACAAGTGAAAGAAATCAATACAGGGACTTACTGCTTTGATAACGTAGCTCTTTTCAGCGCTCTACACGAAGTTGGAAACGACAACGCTCAAGGTGAATACTACTTACCAGATGTATTAGAAATCTTGAAGAAACGTGGAGAAGTCGTTTCTGCGTACCCAATGAAAGATTTCGACGAAGGAATGGGCGTCAACGACCGTGTAGCTCTTTCAAAAGCGGAGAAATACATGCGCCTTCGTATCAACGAAGAACATATGCGTAATGGGGTTACTTTAATTGATCCGGAAGCAACTTATATCGAATCAACCGTTCAAATCGGTGCGGACACTGTGATTGAACCAGGTGTTGTCTTAAAAGGGAAAACAGTCATCGGATCAAACTGTTTCATCGGAGCACACAGCGTGGTTCGTGATAGCATTCTTGAAGACGGCGTTCGTCTGGTAGCAGCGAACATCGAAGAATCTCATATGAAAGTTGACAGCAATGCAGGTCCATTTGCACACTTACGTCCAAATTCTGTATTAGGCGAACGTGTTCATGTGGGGAATTTTGTGGAAGTGAAGAACTCAACGCTTGGTGCAGATACGAAAGTAGGGCACTTAACGTATGTCGGAGATGCAGACCTTGGAAAAGACATCAATGTAGGTTGTGGAACAGTGTTTGTAAATTACGACGGAAAAAATAAACACCGTGCAACAATTGGAGACCATGTATTCATTGGATGTAATGCGAATATCGTAGCTCCTGTAACAGTTGGAGATGACGTGTTCATTGCTGCGGGTTCAACCATTACCCAAGATGTTCCAAATGGAGCATTAGCCATTGCTCGTAGTCGTCAAGTGAACAAAGAGGATTACGCTTCAAAATTACCGTCAGGAAAAAAAGATTAAAAAATTTTTTGAAAAAGTTTATCAAAATTATTCAAATATTAGGCAAAAAACTGTATTATAGAACTATAAAATAAACTTCGGGGGTTATCATTGTGGAACATTATTCCGATCCTAATTTAAAAATATTCGCTTTAAGCTCAAATCGTCCTTTAGCAGAAAAAATCGCTGAAGAAGTAGGTTTAGAACTTGGTAAAGTGTCTGTGACACAATTCAGTGATGGAGAAATTAAAATCAACATCGATGAAAGTGTTCGTGGATGTCATGTTTACATCGTTCAATCAACTTCTTATCCAGTAAATGATAACTTAATGGAATTATTAATTATGGTAGATGCTTTGCGCCGTGCAAGTGCAAAAACAATTAATATTGTAATTCCTTACTACGGATATGCTCGTCAAGACCGTAAAGCACAATCTCGTGAACCAATTACCGCAAAATTAGTTGCGAACATGATTACTCAAGCGGGAGCAGATCGTGTGTTAACACTTGATTTACATGCTGCTCAAATTCAAGGCTTCTTCGATATTCCAGTGGATCACTTATTAGGAGCTCCACTACTTGCAAACCATTTCTTAGAAAATAACTTTAAAGACAAAGATATCGTTGTTGTTTCTCCTGACCATGGTGGAGTAACTCGTGCTCGTAAAATGGCTGAGTTCTTACACGCTCCTATCGCGATTGTGGATAAACGTCGTCCAAAAGCAAACGTGGCAGAAGTGATGAATATCATCGGGGAAGTCAAAGGGAAAGTTGCCGTATTAATCGACGATATGATTGATACAGCTGGAACCATTACTCTTGCAGCACAAGCGATTAAAGATGCAGGTGCGGAAGAAGTATATGCTTGCTGTACGCACGCTGTATTATCTGGGCCAGCGCTAGAGCGTATTAACGACTCAGTGATTAAAGAAGTAGTTGTAACAGACTCCATCGAAGTGCCTGCAGAAAAAACAGGTGGAAAAATTGTTCAAATCAGCGTGGACCAATTAATGGCGGAAGCAATTCGTCGTATTCACGAAAACCGTTCAGTGAGTCCGTTGTTTATTGAGAAATTTACTATTTTAGATTAATAAAGAATTGTTAAAATAAATGAGCCGAGGCTAGGGTCTCGGCTCGTTTTTCTATATACTGAACCAAAGGAGGCTATAATGGAGAAAGAAAAAAGAAACCGTTCAGGATGGATATTTTTGATTTCTTTTATAGGGTTGATTCTGACGATGGTATTTTTACATGAAAAGAATCCAGATATTCCTTATTTTGAAGGGAAGAGTCTTATTGAAAATGGTATTTTGTTCTTTTTTTCATTGGGGACTCTTGGAGGATTTTTTCTAATGAGTGTAGATTATTGGAAATCAACTATAAAGAATGTAGCCATCCTCAAGGCCAAAGAAAAAACGCCCGAAGCGCTCGAAGAATATTATCAAATAAAAGCAAAGGCCATTTTTAAAGTAGGGATTTCGATAGGAATCGCATCTCTAATAGTAGGAATCTTATCACACTTTATCCCTGAGTTATTCGTTATTGCGGAAGCGACTTTATTATTTGGGTTAGTCATCTGTTTGTTGTCGCTAGTCCCTAGATCGCTAGCAAAACAAATTTTAAAACAGAGTCAAAAATAGTATCGAGGTGATAATGCATGGATAAGAAGAGAAGAAATGCTTGGAGATTGTTTTTGATAGGAATGGCACCTCAAGTGCTTACTTATATTATGGTTTTATTACCTCATTATGAGTATGGTGGAGGATATGGTGCTGCGTTCATCGTGTTCATCCTGTTCCCTATCGGATTGATGTTAGTAGGCATTAGTTTCTTACAGTTTTTAAGGATTTCAATTGCTGAAAAATCATTAAAACACACAGGTTGGATAATGTTATTTATTCTTCTCTGGACTACTTTTGTTATTTTAAATGTATCCGGCGTTATTCAATTACCGTCAAATACAATACCTATTAAGTAAGGGAAAGAAAATTATGGAAATTGAAAAATTAAAGAAGACCGCAAATAACTTGATGTGGTTTGGGTTATTAACGCAATGGATTTTGTTGTTTTCCCCTATTACGAGGAGAGTTGGCATGGGAATTGGAATGGGGCTCATTTTATTAGTCTTACCATTTTTAATTCTAAGCGTTATTCTCAGTCTTTTATTGTTCTTGTACATTTCGCATGAAGAAAAATCGTTTAAAAATACGTGGGGACAACTACTCATTATGAGCTTGTGGTTAGGGTATGAAGCATTACTTTACACACAAGCCATCGGGTAAAAACAGGAAAAATCTTTTATAATCCAACAATAGAATCATGAGAAGATGATAGGGATGTTACGTAAGTGGGCTAATGGATTTATGTGGACAGCGTGGGTGCTTGTCTTTACAACAATGTTGCTAATGGGTTCGTATATCCTACCCTCTAGTAATGAATTCAGAGTGATGACTCTGGGATTAATTATTGCGGGGATCCTCTTTTTGATTAGCTTTCTTTTGTTTTCGTGGATTACGATTCAGAAAAAAACATTTGCAAAAACAGGATGGCAATTAGCTTTGACCGGAGGATTTCTCCTCGCCTATGTACTCGTTCTAATAAAAATCATTCTCTAAGAGGAAACAAATAGCGATGACCATCGGCAGGACCTTCTGGATGGGGATGAATTATTGGAGAAAAACGCATCAGGAACTTGTGAAGTTGCAATATACATCGGTTACACCTGAAACGATTGAAGATTATTACAGAGCAACTACAAAGGCTGTTCGTAAGGTCGGTATTTCTGTCATTATTTTTGCATTCATGCTCGGTGTGTTTTCGCAGTTCAATAACGTTTTTGAAGTGATTGGGTTGGTGGTGTTCTTATTTGGAATTGCCATTTGTTTCTTGTCGCTAGCTCCAAAATCGCTTGCCAAACAAATTCAGAAACAAACTATTCGATAATGTTGGAGGTTTTGAATGAAACTAGAGAAAACAAAGAATATCGCAGAAGTCTTGATGTGGATCGGGTTAGTGCCACAATGGATTTTCATGACCAGTCGTGGCGTTCCAGGAGGGCTATTGATTGCCATCTTCATTATGCCGATTTTCATGATCATGACGTTTGTGAGTTTCTTGATGTATGTTTTAATTGCGGTAGAAGAAAAATCGGTTAAAGACACTTGGTGGCAGCTACTGCTCACAGGCGCTTGGAGTACCTTTTTGGTATTGTTATTCACGGGAGTAATTAGATTTTGATA
Organism: Granulicatella sp. HMSC31F03; assembly: GCF_001807725.1. Classification (NCBI taxonomy): domain Bacteria; kingdom Bacillati; phylum Bacillota; class Bacilli; order Lactobacillales; family Carnobacteriaceae; genus Granulicatella; species Granulicatella sp. HMSC31F03. The sequence goes on from NZ_KV790870.1 coordinate 125,074, forward strand.
AAAAAGGTTTAGGAGGAAGAGATTTAAGGAAGCACGACTTTTCGAAAAACAACCAGGGTTAGTAAAAATGCATAAAGTCGCTACTGTCTTGATGTGGATTTCATGGGTCCTAGTTTTCTTTGCGATGTTAGCGATGGGAAACTATTTTTTACCAGATGGTCGAATGCTCCTTTTTATACTGTATATTCTAGCAGTGGCGGCAGTGGGGTTCCTTCTCAGTTTCTCATTGTTTAGTTGGATTTCGTTTAAACTAAAAACACTGAACGAAACGGGATGGCAGTTACTCTTAACGGGTGAATTCCTCATTACGTACTTGCTGCTTTCGATGAGACTCTTTTTTTAAGAGGAAACAAATGCAAGATGGCGCGGGTTATGGTACAATAATCCGGCAAGAAATAAGTGAACATAGCGCACGAGTCGCACTCACTATGGGTGATGCAGCTCGTGTTTTTAGATGGATAGTGGTAATCGTAAGGGATGTTCTTGTTAATCAGTGGCTTTTTTACGATTATCACTATAAATACGTAACGAAGATTTGTTAAGATGCAAGTCTGATTGAAAAAGGAGAAAAAAATGAGTTTTAAAATTGGAGATATTCAAATTGACAATAGTGTAGTTGTGGCCCCGATGGCTGGGATTTCGAACTCTGCTTTCCGTGTCACTGTAAAAGAATTCGGTGCTGGTTTAGTGGTATGTGAAATGATCAGCGACAAAGGGATTCAATTTCGTAATGAGAAAACATTAAGCATGCTTCATATCGAACCAAACGAGTATCCACTCAGCGTTCAAATCATGGGCGGAAATAAAGATACTTTAGTTGAAGCGGCGAAATACGTGGCTGAAAACACAGAAGCGGCGATTATCGATATCAATATGGGATGTCCAGTAAACAAAGTCATTAAAGCCGAAGCCGGAGCGAAATGGCTGTTAGATCCAAATAAGGTATACGAAATGGTAGCAGCGGTTGTAGACGCAGTGGACAAACCTGTGACTGTGAAGATGCGTACAGGATGGGACCACGAGCATTTATATGCGGTGGAGAATGCGCTGGCTGCAGAACGTGCCGGTGCAAGTGCGGTTGCGATGCACGGTCGTACTCGTGTTCAAATGTATGATGGGAAAGCCGACTGGGAAATCCTAGGAGAAGTGAAGAAGAACTTAACGCGCATTCCTTTAATCGGGAATGGAGATGTTCGTAGCCCGGAAGATGCCAAACGCATGATTGATATCTCAGGCGTAGATGGCGTCATGATTGGACGTGCTGCCTTAGCGAACCCTTGGATGATTCGCCAAACCGTTCATTATTTAGAAACAGGCGAATTGCTTCCAGAAAATACCGTTCCAGAGAAAATTGAAATTGCGAAATTACACTTACAACGACTTGCGAACCTTAAAGGCGAGGCGGTCGCAACGAAAGAATTCCGCAAACTGGCAGGCTATTACTTAAAAGGAGTGCCACGTGCCTCAAAAACAAAAGTAGCCATCAACGAAGCTGAGAATTTACAAACAGTAGAAGCGTTATTAGACCAATTCGTGGTTGAACATTTAGAACGTGAAGAACGTCAAAAACAACGCTTGGCAGAAATTTAAGCAAAAAGCCTTGAAATACTTTCAATAAAGCCTCTTCTTTTGGTACAATAAGGAGAGTTATGAAGAACAAGGACAGTTCAAAGGAGGAACAAACGTGTCTTTCGAAGTAGAAACACAAGAAACATTAAATGACCAATTACAAGTTCGTCGTGAAAAAATGAATCAATTACGCGAAAAAGGAATCGATCCATTCGGTACTGGATTCAAACAAAAAAATACAACTGAAGAAATCCATAACCAATTTGAAGGAGCTACAAAGGAATCTCTTAGTGAACAGGAGCCTGTAACGGTTCAAATTGCTGGACGCATGATGACAAAACGTGGAAAAGGGAAAGCTGGTTTCGCCCACATTCAAGACGGCAAAGGCCAAATCCAAATTTATGTACGTAAAGATGCTGTTGGAGATGATGCGTACGAAGTCTTCACAAAAGCAGACTTAGGAGACATCGTTGGTGTTGTTGGGACTGTTATGGTCACAAACACTGGTGAGTTATCTGTTAAAGCAGAACAATTCGTTCATTTAACAAAAGCACTTCGCCCACTTCCTGATAAATATCATGGATTAACAAACGTAGAACAACAATACCGTCAACGTTACTTAGACTTAATTAGTAACCGCGACAGCTTCGACCGTTTTGTAACCCGTAGTAAAATCATCCGTGAAATCCGTCGTTATTTAGACGACCGCGATTACTTAGAAGTTGAAACTCCAGTACTACACACTTTAGCGGGTGGGGCAAATGCTCGTCCATTTATCACACACCACAATGCGTTAGACATGGAATTATACATGCGTATTGCTACAGAGTTACACTTAAAACGTTTAGTCGTTGGTGGTATGGAACGCGTATACGAAATCGGACGTGTGTTCCGTAACGAAGGAATCGACACCACTCACAACCCTGAATTTACTTCAATCGAAATCTATACAGCTTACACAGACTACAAAGATGTCATGGATTTAACAGAAGGAATCATTTCAGATGTTGCCAAGAAAGTACTAGGAACAACATTAGTTCCATATGGCGAACATGAAGTGGAATTAAAAGCTCCATGGAAGAGAATTCATATGATAGATGCGATTAAAGAAGTAACAGGTGTTGACTTCTGGCCACATATGACTGACGAAGAAGCACGCGCCATCGCGAAAGAAAAAGGCGTGAAAGTCGAAGATTCAATGACATTCGGACATGTCGTGAACGAATTCTTCGAAACATTCGTTGAAGAAACATTGATCCAACCAACCTTCATCTACGGACATCCAGTGGAAGTATCTCCACTAGCGCGTAAAAACGATGAAGACCCACGTTTCACAGATCGTTTCGAATGCTTCATCTGTACGAAAGAGTACGGAAATGGCTTCACAGAGTTAACAGACCCAATCGATCAACGTGAACGTTTCATGAAACAAGTAGAAGAAAAATCTGCTGGGAACGACGAAGCGCATCCGCACGATGAAGACTTCATCCAAGCGTTGGAATATGGTTTATCTCCAACGGGTGGGGTAGGAATCGGAATTGACCGCTTAGTCATGTTACTAACAAATAGCCAATCAATCCGTAACGTCTTATTATTCCCAACCATGAAAAACTTAGACTAATATCAAACTTAGTGCCCCGTTTAAGGTTTGCCTTAGACGGGGTATTTTTTTGTATAACTGCAATTACCATATATGATAATTTCGAAAAGTGGTTCAAGTAAACAGGTCAGATTTAGAACACTAAAAGTAACAAATGTTCACAGGGTTGTAGTTGACTTTCTAAACATTTGATTATACTATGAAAAAAAGTTGGAAGAGAGAGCTTTTCCATACTGAATGTTATAGACGAAAGAGACCTGCACGCGATTCGAGCACGGCTTGAATGGGGTGTTTTTTTACTAAAGGAGATCTAATGAAATATTTTAAACAGTTTGGATGGATCATGATTGTGACCTGTATTGGTGAAATCATGAAATATTACATCCCGCTTCCGATTCCGGCAAGCATCTATGGCCTCGTCTTAATGATGGCTGTATTAATGACCGGTGTTGTTAAAATTGAAAAAGTATATCAAGCAGGAACGTTTTTAATCGAGATTATGTCGTTAATGTTTATTCCAGCTGCTGTTGGAATTATCGAATCGTGGGATCAATTGCATCGTATTATCGTGCCAGTATCCATCATCACGATTATTACGACTTTTGCCGTGATGATTGTTTCGGGAAAAGTAACGCAATACGTCCTCGAGAAAGGAGTCCAAGATGGTGAATCAACTCGTTCTTAATACAGCAACAATTGGGCTCGTGATTAGTATTATCGGCTTTGAAGTAGGCGTGTTTTTACGTGATCGATACAAATGGCCAATCTTCAATCCGCTACTTGTAGCGATTATTTTTGTAATTATCGTATTAAATGTCTTTAACATCGACTATGATAGCTATTATGCGAGTGCGGATAACTTAAGCTATTTATTGACGCCCGCAACGGTTTGCTTAGCGATTCCGTTATATCAACAAATCGAGCAATTGAAAAAGCATAAAGGTGCCATCTTTGCAGGGATTACTGCAGGGGTGTTGACGAGCTTATGCACCGTTTGGCTATTATCTTCGCTTTTCCAATTAACGCACGAAGAGTACGTAACTTTATTGCCAAAATCAATTACCACAGCCATCGGTATGGGCTTATCTCAAGAGTCGGGTGGATATGTGACGATTACCGTAGCGGTGATTATTCTTACAGGGGTTCTAGGAAATATGTTCTGTGAAATCATCTGTAAAGTAACAGGTATCACGCATCCTGTCGCAAAAGGAATCGCAATTGGAACGTCTTCTCATGCGATTGGGACAGCACGTGCCATGCAATTAGGGGAAGTCGAAGGTGCGATGAGTGGGTTATCCATCGTGATCTCAGGGATTATTACCTTAGTAGGGGCTCAGATTTTTGCAGGATTTATTTAAATGAAAGGTTGACGGTGGTTGGCCTTTTTATTTTGGCCGGTATGACGGACAATAGATATAAATAGCATATAAATTTCACAAAAAAGAAGATATTTTGACCGAAATGGTCATTGACGAGTTATAAATGTGGGTGTACACTATGGATGTAAACGTTTAACTAAAATAAATATCAAGAAAGGAGGAAGTCTAATGGTAAGTACCATAAAAGATATTGCAAAAGCAACAGGTGTTTCTATTGCGACCGTTTCGCGTGTGATAAACGATTTGGGTGGTTACAGCCCTGAAGTTGAGAGAAAAGTTCAACAAGCAATTAAGGAACTTGGATATAGACGTAACGTGAATGCTCGGAGTCTCGTAAGTAACACATCTAAGATAATTGGAATCATTATGCCTGATGTTGCAACATCTTATTATGGCGATATTGTCAGTGGGATTGAAGACGAGGCAAGTGTTCACGGATATAATGTTATTTTGACCCATGCAGGTGTTGAAGGAAACAGGCTACACGAAAGCTTAGAAATGATGTCTGAGCGTCGTGTGGACGGAGTAATCATTTTTTCTTTGTCACTAGAAGAACATGATATTGATGTGATTGTCGATTTAAATATACCGGTATTACTGATTGCCACAGAAGTTGCAGGCAGCCAGATTCCATATATTAAGGTTGATGATTATGCAGCATCTTATGCGGCCGTTGAATATTTAATCCAGCATGGACATTCAAAAATTGCTCTAGCTGGGGTTAACAAAACTGACCCGATTGCTGGAGTTCCAAGGATTCAAGGATATAAAGATGCATTATTATCACATGGAATAACACTAGATAACCAAAGAATTCAGTATGGAGACTTTAGTTTTGATGCGGGTAAAAAAGCAATGGATGCATTCAGTCAGTTAGAAAATCCCATAACAGCAGTTTTCTGTGTTAGTGATGAAACGGCATTAGGAATTATTTCTAGATGTTACGAAATTGGGAAATCTGTACCTGATGACATCTCTGTAATTGGATATGATAATTCAAAGATTTCTTACATGTCATCACCACCAATCAGCACTATTGCTCAACCATTTTATAAGATGGGAAAATTGGGCTGTAGTCGTCTAATATTGTCGATTGGTACTAAAGAAAAAATCAGTTCAGAAATAATACCGTTCGAATTAGTTGAAAGAGCTTCTGTAAAAACGTTATAGGAGTTATTGTGAACATTACGTAAACGTTTAAGTAAAAATCCTAAACGACATGTATTGCCCATTAGAAAGCTATAGAGAACTTTTTTGTTAAGAAAATGATGAAAACAAGAGAGGATGATAATCATGAAAAATGATTGGAGCAAGAAAGTAAGAGCCGCACTCGCGTTAATAGCACCGATGGTTTTAGTGGCTTGTGGGAATAACACGACTAGCGATAAGAATAATGATGCAAAAGAAAATGAACCTATCACAATGAAGATTGGACAACAAACACAACCAAACTCGAAGTTACCAGAAGGAGATTCATATGCAAATAATGCCTATCGTCGCTTAATCAAAGATAAACTTAACATCACAATTGAAAGCGCTTTTGAAGCGAACGGGGATGATTATGATCGCCAAGTAGCGCTTGCGATTGCCTCCGGAGATTTACCAGATATTATGACGGTAGATAGAGACGAGTTAGAAGAATTAGCGAATAATGGCCTTATCGAAGATTTAACTGATGTTTTTAATAAATATGCTAGCGACAATATTAAAGCAGTTTACAAATCCTTTGATGATTTTCAATTAAAGGCAGCAACTATTGATGGACAATTAATGGCAGTTCCAGGGGTCGGAAATGATTTCGGACCAAATCTTGTATGGATTCGTCAAGATTGGTTAGATAAATTAGGAATTAAGCTCGATCCAGATGGCAACCATGCAATTACATTGGATGAACTTGAATCGACTGCCAAAGCTTTTATTGATAAAGATGCTGGTGGAAAAGGGAATACAAAAGGACTTGCTTTCACACCTTGGCTTTCTGCTGATAACCACGGTGGAACAGCGTATACAGCTAATCCAATTATGAATGCTTTTGGTGCTTATCCTAAAGTTTATTTACCAACGGATAGTGGAAAAATTGAATATGGTTCAAATACTAAAGAAATGAAAGAAGCTCTTGGATATTTGAACAAGCTTTATAAAGAAGGAATTCTAGATAATCAAGTTGGTACACGTACTTATGATGATATCAATGCGATGAATATCAATGGTGAAATTGGTATTGTTACTGGTCCATGGCATTTCCCAGATTGGACTCTTGTACAAACTCGAACAGCAAATCGTGATGCTCTATATACTCCATATGCTATTGAAGGTAAAGATGGAAAAGTTAGTGGTGTTCAAAAACCAGGTGCTGGTGGCTTTGTTGTAGTAAGAAAAGGATTTGAACATCCAGAAGCTTTAATTAAGATGTTGAATCTAATCTTTGACGAAGTGCCAAATGATAATAATATGGAACAAGATTTCCCTGAAATTTATCAATATGCTCAAAAAGCAGTTGATGGTTCAGTACGTCCTATGAATATTGAAATGTTCAAAAATCTAAGTGAAATTGATGATGCAGTGACTGCTTCTAATGCTGCTGAAGGAAAATCTAGTATTGATGATATTCATAACTTCACAGTGAAGAATAATGCTAAGCATATTAAAGCTTATTTAGATAATCCGAAAGCTTCTGACCCTACAGAATTTGCAGTATACTCTTCACGCTTATTAGCAGTTCGTGATGTAATGGGTGGGGTTCGTAATGAAGGAATTTATAAAGAAATCAAACCTGTTTCAATTGTTCAAAAAGTAAAAGCAACTGAACGTAATGGTGCTCAAATCGGCAAATTAGAAGAAGAAAACTTTATTAAATTTGTGACTGGCGAACAATCACTTGATGATTTTGATAAATACGTAAGTACATGGAATGAACAAGGTGGTTCAGCAATCATTAATGAAATGCAAGAAATTGTTAATAAACAATAAAAATAATGAGTGGAAAACACTATAACCAATATTTATTTGAAATAAGTAGGTATTGAACAAAAAGCCGAAGCAGACGGTCTCATACAGCAATAAGGATACGCAGACGAGCGCTTAGGGGAAGTCATTTTTCCTTAAGTGAATCTCCTTAAAATAGGGCTGATGCAGAGCGAATGTTTCAGGCTTTTTGTTTAGATTAAATTATGAGAAAGCGAGGGGTTGAATATGGAAATGACAACTACAAAACCTGACAATAAGAAAAAGAAACGTAAATCGTGGCTTTCTAAGGACCAATGGCTTTTCTTGGGGATGATTGTCCCTGGAATGATCTTCATTTTCATTTTCTCTTATATTCCAATGTTTGGGGTTGTAATGGCCTTCCAAGATTTTAAACCAGCAAAAGGTTTTCTTAATTCAACTTTTGTCGGATTAGATAACTTTAAATACATTTTCAATTTACCAGATATTTGGCAAGTAACTTTTAATACAATGTTTATAGCGATTGGGAAAATTATTTGGAATACTATCATCCCTATAGCATTTGCCATTTTATTAAATGAAATTCGATTAAAATGGATGAAACGTACGATGCAAACCATAGTATATCTTCCATATTTCTTATCATGGGTAATTTTGGCAAGCGTTATAGTGAACCTTTTTAGTTTAGATGGAACAGTAAATCAATTACTGCAGAGTATCGGATTGCAACCAATTAATTTTCTAGGGAAAAATAGTGTCTTTCCACATTTGCTTATTTGGACAGATGTTTGGAAAGGGTTCGGATATAATTCAATCATCTTTTTAGCTGCGATTACTTCTATCGATCCAGGATTATATGAAGCAGCTACGATGGATGGAGCTTCATGGTGGCAAAAGGTTCGACATGTAACGATTCCAGGGATGATGCCATTTATCATTTTGATTACTATTCTTGCGTTGCCAGGAATTCTTAGTGCAGGGTTTGATCAAGTATATAACTTGTATTCTCCACCAGTTTACGCCAGCGGGGATGTTCTCGATACGTATATATACCGTATTGGTTTACTTAGTCGAGATTATAGTTTGGGTGCGGCTGTCGGATTAGTGCGTTCGATTGTAGGATTAGTTTTAATCTTTGGTTCGAATAAGCTTTCCGAAAGAGTTACGAACCGCGTTATGTTTTAGGAGGGATAACCATGAAAGAAAAATTTGGAATAAGACAATTTATCATTTATGTTGTCGTTATCTTACTGACTTTATCATGCTTAATCCCATTAATGAATGTTATTTCGCTATCCTTTAGTAGTTCACAAGCGGTAGCGTCTAATAAAGTTGGGTTATGGCCAGAGGAATTTACGTTTGCTGCGTATGAAAAAATCATTAATGATGCGCAATTTTGGCGTTCGTTTGGAATTAGTGTGTTTAGGGTTGCAATGGCGCTAATCATTAATTTATTTATGATAGTGACATTGGCATATCCATTATCAAAATCTGTGAAGGTATTTCGTTCAAGGAAAGTCTTTATGAATATTATGGTGTTTGCGATGCTCTTTAGTGGTGGTATGATTCCAAGTTATTTAGTTGTTCGTTATTTAGGACTTATCAATAGTGTATGGGCACTTATTTTACCAGGCGCTGTTCCAATTGGTAGTGTTATTCTTGTAATGAACTTCTTCAGAAGTGTACCAAAATCATTAGAAGAGTCTGCACTACTGGATGGGGCTAATCCTTGGCAAATTTTAACACGAATTTATATTCCGATTTCATTGCCATCTTTAGCGACCGTATCATTATTCAGTATTGTCGGTAGTTGGAATGACTTCTTTGGAGGTTTAATTTATATCACAAAAGTCGAAAATTATCCTTTAATGACATATATTCAATCATTATCCGTAAATATTGCTGAAACGTTGCAAAAAGCGGGTGGTATGTCAACACAACAGTTACAAGCTTTACTATCCGTTTCAAACAGAAACTTGAATGCTGCCAAGATTGTGGTTGCTATCGTACCGTTATTAGTTATTTATCCATTCTTACAAAAATACTTTGTTCAAGGTATTGTTGTAGGCGCTGTGAAGGAGTAAGAGAGAAATGAATGAATTTTTTAAACTAGATAATGTTTTCTTTCGAGTGATGAATAAATGCTGGAATTATTTGGTGCTTAATTTTATGATTTTGCTAACTAGTTTACCTGTTGTAACAATTGGTGCTTCACAAATAGCTGCACATACAGTATCTATTCAATTAATTGAGTATACTGATACGAACGTGACGAGAGTGTTTTTCCGTGCTTTTAAAAGCAATTTTAAGAAAGGGACTATAGTTTGGATAATTCAATTAATGGTAGCTGTGCTTTTGTGCATCAATGGATATTATTTGATGCACATAGATGGGAATTTATTTGTTTTGATGGGGACAATCTTTTTAACCCTCATTTGGATTCAAATTTTTCAGTGGGGGTACTATTGGATTGCTCGTTATGAAGGGGATTTGAAACAACAGTTAATAGCATCTTTTAAGACAGGAATTGCTTTTCCTTTGGAGAACACGGTTGCTTTATTCTGGTTACTAATCCCAGTTTTAATAGCTGGATTATCAACTACCTTTTTCATTTTTATATTATATATGAGCCTATTTCTTGTTCTCAGCATTTGCCAAATTCAACGGACAAAGCAATTGTTAAAAGTTAGTCGAACATTAGAACAGAATACATAGCGCTAGAGTAATTAAAATTACTTAATGAATAGTATTCTGTCAAAAGAGAAAGTTTAGTATAATTAAAATGAGAATGTATTCAATCGATTGCACTGAAACTAATAATTTTAAAGTTATTAGTTAAAAAATAAGAAAAGAGAGATTATTATGGAAAAACATTGGTGGCAAGAAGTCGTCGTTTATCAAATTTATCCACGTAGTTTTAAGGATTCAAACGGAGATGGGATTGGTGATTTAAGAGGGGTTATTGAGAAGCTCGATTATTTACACTCACTTGGAATTGGAGCGATTTGGCTCTCTCCAGTTTACAAGTCTCCAAATGACGATAATGGTTATGATATTTCTGACTATGAAGACATCATGGACGAGTTTGGAACGATGGCGGATATGGAAGAATTAATCGTCGAAGCCGATAAACGTGGCATTAAAATTGTGATGGACCTTGTTGTGAATCATACGTCTGATGAACATCACTGGTTTATTGAATCAAGAAAAGGAAAAGACAATCCGTATCGTGATTACTATGTGTGGGCGGACCCTGCAGAAGATGGGGGAGCGCCAACCGATTTGCAGTCTACGTTCTTAGGAAGTGCATGGAAATACGATGAAGCAAGTGGTCAATATTTCTTGCATTTATTTAGTCAAAGACAACCAGATTTAAATTGGGAAAATGAAAAAGTTCGCTGTGAAGTCTATGACATGATGAATTTCTGGATTGATAAAGGCGTTGGTGGATTCCGTATGGACGTGATTGATTTAATCGGGAAAATTCCTTTAGAAGGGATTACTTCAAATGGTCCAAAACTTCATGAATACCTACAAGAAATGAATAAAGCGACCTTTGGAGATAAAGATTTATTGACCGTTGGGGAAACATGGGGAGCGACACCAGAAATCGCGAAACTCTATTCAAACCCAGAACGTCATGAATTATCGATGGTCTTTCAGTTTGAACATTCGCTCTTAGATAATGAACCTGGTAAAGAAAAATGGGACCTTAAACCGCTCGATGTAAGTGAATTAAAGGCGGTTCTTTCAAAATGGCAAACAGAACTTGGAGATGAAGGGTGGAACTCTCTGTTCTGGGATAACCATGATTTACCAAGAATCGTGTCCCGCTGGGGGAACGATAAGGAATATCGTGTTCGCAGTGCCAAAGCTTTTGCCATTTTATTACATATGATGAAAGGGACGCCTTATATTTACCAAGGGGAAGAATTGGGATTGACGAATACGCCAGTTTCTAGCATTGAAGAGTTGGATGATATCGAGTCGATTAATATGTACCATGATCGTATCGAAAGAGGGTTTAGCGTTGAATCCATTATGGAGTCTCTAAATGCAAAAGGCAGAGACAATGCGCGTAGACCAATTCCGTGGACTGCCGAAGCAAATGGTGGATTTACGACGGGGACACCTTGGCTAGCGCTCAATCCAAATTACAAAGAGATTAACGTAGAGGCGGAACTCCAAAATCCAGACTCTGTATTCCATACGTATCAAAAATTGATTCAGCTTAGAAAAGACCATCCAATCGTTGTTGGGGGCGATTATGAGCTACTTGAGACTCATTCTAATGTGTTTGCATATTATCGCACGCTCGGGGAAGAAAGATGGTTGACGGTCGTGAATTTATCGGATTCTGAGGAAGAAATCACTGTGAATGCCCGATTTGATAAGGTTTTAGTCGCAAATACAGAGGATGAGATTACAGATTTACACGCTTATAAGCTTTCTCCGTGGCAAGCCTTTGTGGTGGAATTGTCTGGCAATTGAAACAACTTTCATATATAATGTAAGTGCATAAAAGTATATGGAAAAATGTGAATTTTTTCAAAAGTTAAATTTTGAAAATTTAGCCCTAAGAGTATTGGAATTATCGTGATTTTTGTGATATCATACTTTTTTCATTCTACAAATATGATAAAATATGGTATAATAGTTTGAATAAAAATAAAAGGAGAAAGGGGATGGACGATGAAAGCATTTTTAGCAAAATTACAAGAAGGTTTTAAATCATTAGGCTTTGCGAGTCAATTGGGAATAGCGCTAGGCCTATCTTTAGCGATGCTTGCTGGAGTATATGCGCTATCTCAAGATTTGAGTCCCTTGCCAAAAGTAACTCAAGTTGTAGAAATGCAAACGACAGATGCCACATCGTCACATTCTCCAAATCATTCCGAGAAAGCAGAAAAAAAAGAAGTAGCTCAAAAGAGGTCTGAAGAGTCTTCGACCACATTAACGGTAGAAGCTCCAACGACAGAAGCTGTAACCACTGAGGAAAAGAAAGTCGCGCCTGAAATACCAAATCAAGAAACAAAGGCGGTTGTCGCAGCAAGTCAGGAGATGCCAACCACTGAAAAATCCTTTCCTCAAACAAAGGAATCCGCCGCGGTCACTTCAACTGAGCCAACGACTGTTCAAAGAGATGTTGTAACGTCTACGTCTACAGTTGCTACTACGGAAACGACTGAAGTGACGACTGCAGCTTATCGCTTAATTCCGTTAGGTAATAGTAATAAAGATTTTGAAACTTACCAAGAGGCTATCCAGTATATGAGAGATAAACTAGATGAGTCTTCAAAAGCCTTTGAAGAAGGTAAGCAAGATTGGGTTTACTCAGGTAGAGTTTATGGTGTTCCTTGGAGCGATAGCCGTACTACATTTACGGTAGATTTGATTCCAAAGGTGATGACACCTCAAACACCAGATACAAGTGGTATTTCTACAGAACCCACTCAGTAAACAATTCATGATGACACTTTGCAAGTTGTATTTTGCAAAGTGTTTTTTTGTGGAATGAATATATTTACTTAAAAGAGTTAGGTATGTTATACTTATATTATATTTTACTAGGAGTGAAGAATACATGGAATCAAAAGGAAGAAAATGGTTAGGAATTATCATTTCGATTATCGTGATTGTAGGTGTTGCGTACAGTCGTTATAGAAGATATGAAGCCAAACAAGAAAGAAATAGAGCACAACAACAGCAAATTGAAAATGCAAAAGCTGTACAAGAAGCAACAAAAAAAATAGATGAAGATGCGAAAAATAAACTTAGTGAACAGTTAAAAGATGCTGCGAAAAAGGCTGGAAACATTGCTAAAGGCATTGAAAAATTAAAAAATGCTGAAATGAATAAAGAAATTGAAGATGGATATAACATTGTTAAATTAGATGGCAAATATTTAATTGTGAAAGATAGCGATGTGGATCAAGCGGTTGAATTAGCAGGTGTAACAGATGCTCATGTAATTCCAACGAATGACCAAGATCGTAATCAAAACTACAATGTTTTAGTCGTGAAAAAAGATGGCGAATGGCGTGTAGTTGATGAAATTAAAAAAGGGGAAGATGTTCTTGTATTAACGGGTGAAACAATCACTGCAGATACAAAATTCCGCTTAAAAGATAAAACACTTTATATTGAATAATATGAAAAAGAGGCTGGTTTTCTGATATGTACCCCCTTTACTGGACAAACCAGTAAAGGGGGTATTTATTATGCGTTACTCATTCGAATTCAAAATGAAATGTGTCGAATTATATCGACAAGGAATATGGGCCGAAACGCCTGAAAAAGTTATGAAGAGTAGTTTTCGGAAAAAAATAGTAGAATGGGATAAAATTGAAAAAATTCACGGCCCTAAGGGGTTAGAGCGCGTTAAAAAGCAGAGAAAATGGTCACAAGAAGAAAAATTGACATTTGTTCTAAAGGTTTTAAATGGGAAAACTCTTACAGAGGTTTCTTTTCCAGCAGGAATTAATCACGGATTATTAAGTTCTTGGGTTCACAAGTATCTAACTTATGGATTTAATGGTCTAAAGAATGAGAAAAGTGGACAAGCATTATCTAAGGAGCCTGTTATGAATAAAAAACTTGTATCAGATACCCTTTCAGAATCAGAACGAGAAGAATTAATTCGTTTGCGTGAACGAAATGCATATTTAGAGGCTGAAATTGCTGTTATAAAAAAACTGAGAGCCTTGAGAGAAGAACAGGAAGCTGCGCTTCTCAAGGCGAGAAAGCAGCGATCATCAAGGAATTGCGAGAAGTAGGATACCAACTAAAATATCTTCTTAAAGCGATGAAAATGGCTAAATCTACTTATTATTTTGAATTAAATAAAGTAGATGCTGTGGCTGAGAAAAATGGTGAGTTATTATCGGAAATCCAAACCATCTTTCATGTAAATAAAGGTAGATATGGTGTTAGAAGAATTTACCAAGAACTTCGTCGTAGAGGCTACGTTGTTAATCATAAAAGAGTTCAACGTCTGATGCATATAAATGATTTATATGGAAAACGCCCTAAACAAAAATACCATTCCTATCGCGGTAGTGTTGGAAAAGTTGCTGATAATATTATTAATAGAGATTTTGTGGCCAAAAGGCCTCTTCAGAAATGGAGTACAGATGTCTCTCAATTCACTTTTTCTTGGGGGAAATGTTTCTTTTCTCCAATTTTGGATATGTCTACTAATGAAATAATCTCCTATGATCTTTCTCTAAGCCCCAACTTAGAACAGATTCAAAGGATGTTAAATAGAGCTTTCAAAAGATTCCCTGATGTTAATGGATTGGTTCTACATTCAGATCAAGGTTGGCAATATCAACACGCATTTTATCAAAGATCATTAAAAGAACGAGGCATTATACAATCAATGTCTCGAAAAGGAAATTGTTATGATAATTGCATTATAGAAACGTTTTTCGCCAGAATGAAGAACGAGATGTTCTATGGTTTTGAAATGGAATATTCTACCTTTAAGAAATTTCAAACGGCTGTGGAAGAATATATAGATTATTACAATAACAAAAGAATTCAAGAAAAAACAAAATGGATGTCCCCTGTTCAATACAGGGAAACATCCATGCGTTCAGCTTAATTTAATAATGTGTCCAGGATTCTGGGTACATATCATTTCCAGCCTCTTTTGTTTGGATTAGAATATTATTTTGGTTTTTGAGCAAGCATCGTTACAAAGCGCATCCGAATCCGATTTCCATGTTCATCCAATTTGTGTAATTGTCCAAAGTCTTCATTATGTTTATGGAAAGTCCAATCTTTGTAATACTCTTTGAGTTCACCCGCCGCAAAGGTCTTTGGAAAATTCACGGGACAAGGGGCATCTTCGGTAGACATTGCTGCGACAATGAGATTATATCCGCCAGGGGCCGTATGAGATTGCATATTTTCAATGACATCTGGAATGCTATCGGGATTTAGAAACATTAAAACCACAGTGGAAATGATGGCGTTATAGAGACCACCAGGAATATCTGCACTTTCAATATTATAAGGTTCCACGTGAATAGCTAGCCCTTCCTCTTCGGCAATTTGTTGGAGATGAGCTAAACTCATGGTTTGGATATCTAATGCGGTAACCTCAAAGCCTTTTTTGGCTAAATAGAGACTATTTCTGCCTTGACCACTACCAAGATCTAGAATCGGTCCCTTTTCAAATTTCGGAGCAGCTTCAATGACTTCCGAATGGGTTCTTGTTAAGTCGTATTTCTTAGAAAAATAATCTTCTGGAGTACAATAGAAAGTTAAATAGCATCTTAAGTCGTCGCTAGCAGGGGAGACCCGGTGCCAAGCTTGAGGTTCAACAAAAGGAATGTCGGATTCTTTTGTAAACAGATGCTCAGTAAGCACTTGTCCTTCTTCATCGAGTTCATAAAAAGTGAGGGCTCCTTCTAGAATGGTTAAGCGCGCCCAAGTTCCCACTTTTGTATTATGCATTTTTTGAAATGGTGCTGGTAAAGTACTAGCCGTCCAAATAGGCATTGTTTTATATGGGATTAAATCGAGGCTCATAAATAGTCTCCTTTCACTAATGATATAGTTATTGTACTAAAAAAAGAGGCGTTGAAAAACTAAAGAGATTCTTGTTATAGCTAACAGTTATAACCAGCAATAGAAAAGCGATAATTGACTAGAATACGAATTGTTGCTATCCTAGTTTCATGCTTATAACGCACGGTGATAAGGAGAGTAGAAGTGAATCCTTTTTAGAGAGTCTCGGTTTGGTGAAAAGAGATATTGGTTGAAACTTTGAAGATGGCCTTTGAGTGTTAATTGTCGAATCATTAGACGATTACGGGAAAGCCCGATACAGCTTCTCGTTAAACAGGTGTCCTGTTTAACAGATGGAGATAGGATTTGTGAGAATGCTATGAACAAAGGTGGTAACACGGGAATTTGACTCGTCCTTTTGCTAACTCATGTTAGTAGGAGGACGATTTTTGTTTGCTTAAAAGAAAGGAGAACACATGATTAAATTAGAGAACATTGACGTTACTTTTAAACAAGGTGTAAAAGTAGTCAATGCAGTAAAAAATGTATCTTTGCATGTGGAGCCAGGAGATATTTATGGGATTATCGGATATAGTGGTGCTGGTAAAAGTACTCTAGTGCGAACGATTAATCTTCTCCAACGGCCTACCAAAGGGAATGTGGTGGTGAACGGTGTTAATTTACTAAAGTTGAAACCAAAAGGACTACGTGCAGCTCGTAAGAAAATTGGGATGATTTTCCAACATTTCAATTTGATGAATACTTTATCGGTATTTGACAATGTGGCTTTTCCATTAAAAAAATCAGGGAAAACCAAATCAGAAATTGAACAAAAAGTACTATCCTTATTAGAATTAGTAGGTTTAGAAGATAAGGTCAATAGTTATCCTCGTCAGCTTTCTGGGGGGCAAAAACAACGTGTCGCGATTGCCAGAGCGTTAGCCAATGACCCAGATGTATTGCTCTGTGATGAAGCAACGAGTGCGCTAGATCCTAAAACAACTTATTCGATTTTGGAATTATTGCAGAAAGTAAATGTTCAATTAGGCATTACAATTGTTATTATCACGCATGAGATGCAAGTTGTAAAAGAAATTTGTAATAAAGTAGCGGTCATGGAAGAGGGCGAAGTGATTGAAAAAGGAAGCGTTCTTGAAATCTTTACAAACCCGGAACGCGACTTAACAAAAGACTTCATCGATACAGCGACTCATATTAACCAAGGAATTGAAACGGTGCTTTCACATGAACAGTTATTGAATCTACAAGAAGGCGACTACTTAGTGAAAATTTCATTTGTAGGAGCTTCAACTGGAGAGCCATTAATTACAAAACTATCGACTCAATTCCAAGTGGCAGCTAATATCTTGTTTGCCAATGTTGAGATTATTCAAGATACACCAGTAGGAACGCTATTAGTGGGACTATCTGGAGAAAAATCTGGGATTGAAAATGCACTTTCTTACATCAAAGAACAAGGTGTTTCAGTTGATGTCTTAGAAGAGTCAAAGGGAGGTGCTTAGGATGAATGTATTAGAATTGATAGATTTTAAATCTTGGTTTCCAAATATTGATGCCAGAGTTTGGGAAGAAATTATAAAAGCAACGATTGATACGTTAATAATGGTAGGAATTTCTGGTTTAATTGCTGGGGTTTTAGGGATTGCCTTAGGTGTGACATTAGTAGTGACACGTGAGGGGAATATCCTTGGAAACAAATTTGTCTATTTAATACTAGATAAAATCGTGAATATTTTCCGTTCGATACCATTTATTATTTTAGCGATGTTATTAATTCCATTTACTCGCTTTATTATCGGAACAACCATTGGTATTCCAGGGGCAATCGTCCCTCTAGTCGTCGCGACTGTACCATTCTTCTCTCGTCAGGTGCAACTAGCATTAACAGAAGTAGATAAAGGAGTTATTGAAGCGAGCGTTGCGATGGGATGTACACCACTTGAAATTATTTTCAGAGTGTACTTAAAAGAAGGACTACCAAGTCTAATTCGAGCAGGATCATTAACAATCATTAGTTTAATCGGACTAACGACTATGGCCGGAGCGTTTGGTGCCGGTGGGATTGGTAACGTAGCTATTTCCAGAGGATACAGTCGATTCCAAGGAGACGTTATCGTCGTATCGACACTTATCATGCTTATCGTAGTATTTATCACCCAAGCAATCGGTGACTATTTAGAGAAAAAAGCCACGAAATAACAGGATACGAGACATCGCGTTCAGAAATGGAACGTTGGACCGGAACAACGTAAACGGTCTATCAGACCGTGCGGATGTTTCGGGAAACGCACGCCATTTCTGCGATGGCGAGTTCAACTACACAGGATACGAGGGCGAACGATCAGGGACGAACCATTGGACTGATATGACGCAAGGGACTCGTAACGAGTCGTGCGGACATATCAGGAAATGGACGTCGGACCTGTGAGCCCGGGTTCAACTCCAGGATGCGACCAATCGCACCAAAAACAAAATAAACTAACTCAAAAGGGGAAAATAAAATGAACATTAAAAAATTATTTGTCGCTGCAGCGGCAGCATTAACTTTAGCAGCATGTGGAGCTGCTCAATCATCTAACTCAGGAAGCAATGCTTCAACAGAAGCAAAAAAAGAAGTGAAACAAGTAAAATTAGGAGTTAATGCTGGTAACCACGATGTTTGGGATGACGTTATTGCTCGCTTGAAAGAAAAAGAAGGTATTGAAGTTGAATTAGTAGAATTTACTGACTACGTACAACCAAACCAAGCACTAGAAAATGGAAATGTTGACTTGAACTCTTTCCAAACAATCATTTACTTAGAAAACTTCAACAAAGAACAAGGAACACATATCAAACCAATTGGATATACAGTAATTGCTCCAATGGGAATTTACTCTAAAAAAATTAAAGATGTAAGTGAATTAAAAGATGGGGATACAATCGCTATTCCTGAAGACACTTCAAACAACTCACGTGCATTACGTTTACTACACGCTGCTGGCGTTATTAAATTAAAAGATTCTAACAACACTTTAGCAACAAAAGATGACATCGTTGAAAATCCTAAAAACATTCAAATCAAAGAATTACCTGCTGGCCAAACAGCTCGTGCTTTAGATGATGTTGCTGCTTCATTAATCAATAATGGTTTCGCTGTAGAAGCTGGATTCCAACCAACAAAAGATTCTATCTTCATCGAACAAATTACTGATTCTTCACAACCTTACTACAACGTAATCGCTGTTAAAGAAGGTAACGAAAACAATGAAGTCTACAAAAAAATCGTAGAATACTACCAATCACCAGAAACTGCTAAGAAAATTGAAGAAGTTTCAAAAGGTGCGAACGTACCAGTTTGGGAAAAAGCTAAATTAAACAACTAGGATGTGAGACATCGCGCTCAGAAATGGAACGTTGGACTGGAACGCCGTAAGGGACTCGGAACGAGTCGTGCGGACGTTTCAGGAAACGCACGCCATTTCTGCGATGGCGAGCTCCACTACATAGGATGTGAGAAAAAGCGTTAAGAAACGAATCGCTGGAGACAAATAACGCAAAGGACTGCTTGCAGTCGTGCGGATATTTGTCGAGGTGGACGTCGTTTCTGCCTTTTCGAGCTCAACTATTAAGTTGTGAGAAAAGCAAAATGTAACTTATATGTTACATTTCGAAAAATAAAATGAGGGAGAGGCGTGCTTAGCATGCCTCTTTATTCAATATTCAATGAAAGAAGGAAAATAAAATGAGTGCTATTCAAGAAAAAGCGTCTAAATTACAAGAGTATCTCGTAAAAACGAGAAGACATCTACATGAAAATCCTGAATCAAGCTTAAAAGAATTTGAGACCGCAGCTTTCATACAAAAGGAACTTACTTCATTTGGGGTACCGTTTGAAAAAGTTGGGGAGACAGGGACTTTAGCTATTATTAAAGGTGGTAAAGGAGAAGGAAGAACAGTGTTGCTTCGTGCCGATATCGATGCTTTAGAACTTCCTGATTGCACCGGAAAACCGTATGCTTCAAAACGACCAGGATTGAACCATGCTTGTGGACATGATGCACATACGGCAATAGGACTAGGAACAGCTAAATTATTGAACGACATCAAAGACACCTTTTCTGGAACGGTGAAAATCGCCTTTCAACCTGCTGAAGAAATTGGAGCAGGAGCAAAACAATTCGTGGCGTCAGGCCAAATCGATGATATTGATGAGTCTTTTGCGATTCATGTGAATTCGAGTTTACCAGTTGGTACGTTTGCCGTTCAAGGAGGCCCTGTAAATGCTTCATGTGATATTTTTAAAATTAAAATTACTGGTAAAAGTGCTCATGTAGGACGTCCGCATTTAGGTCATGATGCTTTGGTGACGGCTAGCGAGACAGTGGTAGCACTTCAAACAATCGTTGCAAGAGAAATAAATCCAGGAGATCGTGCTGTTGTTGGAATTGGAAAACTAAACGCAGGAACTCGTTATAATATCGTCGCGAATGATGCTGAACTGGAAGGGACGATTCGTGCATTTAGTCATGAAACAAGAGCTCATTTAAAAGAGGCCGTTACACGTATTGCTCGTGGTGTGGCCGAAATGAATCGTTGCGCATTTGAAATTGATTGGTATGATGCTGCTGCACCCGTGATTAATACTCCAGAATTAGCATTGGAATTTCAAAAAGCGGTCTCAGAACTAGAAGGAATTCATCAAGTTCTGAAAGAATACGATATGTCAATGGGAGCGGATGATTTTGCAGATTATCTAGTTGATAAACCAGGTGTCTATGGTCTTTTAGGGTCTAGTTCAAGTGAAGACACCTCATTTGGACATCATCATGAAAAATTTGATATCGATGAGAGTATCCTGTCTGTAGGTGTTTCTTGTGAGGTAAATTATATTTTACAACGGTTATCCTAAGAACGATTTACAAAAGGATTGGAATATCTTGCATAAAGTAGAAGTAGTTTTCATAGAAAAAACTAACTTTCTTAAGTTCTAAGCATTGTTTTTGAAAAGTTAGTGATGTATAATGCAAAAAGACTGAAAAATAAAAGGAGTGAAATATATATGGGTAAGAAAAAATTAATTTTGGCGGGAATTGTGTCAGCAGGAGTATTGGGAACAGCTGCGGTAACGAATTTGCCTAGCATTTTTGCTGAAGCAAGTGAAGAAACTACTCAAGCTGCAGAAACGACACAAAGTGATGCCGGTGCCCAAAAAGAAAATCCGACTGCTGAAGAAAAATTAGCCCAAAAACTTGAAGAGTTGAAAAAACAAAAAGAAGAAGTTGAAGAATTAGTGGCTGAAGTGAATGCTGCCGTTGATAAAGCAACTCAAACACTAGAACAAGCAAAAGAAGAGTTAGAACAAGCAA
Organism: Granulicatella sp. HMSC31F03; assembly: GCF_001807725.1. NCBI lineage: Bacteria > Bacillati > Bacillota > Bacilli > Lactobacillales > Carnobacteriaceae > Granulicatella > Granulicatella sp. HMSC31F03. The sequence continues at coordinate 146,454 of NZ_KV790870.1, forward strand.
AAGCAGAAGGAAAACCTCAAAGTGAAATCACTGCATTAGAAGAAAAAGTGAAAGAAGCTCAAACAGACTACGATGACACAGTCGCTCAAGCAGAGTCAGATTTAGCTGGTTTCCAAAAAGAAATGGAAGACATTGATAAAGAAGTTGCGAAGGTTGAAGAAGAGTTGAAGAAATTAGATCCTCAAGCTAATACAACAACACAAGCACCAACGACAGAAGCTACAACAGTTGCAACAACACAAGCGCCAACGACAGAGGCTACAACGGTTGCGACAACACAAGCGCCAACGACAGAGGCTACAACGGTTGCGGCAACACAAGCATCAACAACACAAGCTGTAACAACAGTAGCTACATCAGCTGTAACGACACAAACAAATGCAGGAAATGCACAAAGCTCTGATGCAAATGGTACGGCTAATGCACAAAATGGACAAGTAACTTCTGCCTCTGACGCTAAAGAAGCAAAAGTTCCAGGTGCTCAAGTAAAATCTGAACAAGCAGAAACACTACCAAATACAGGTACAACTTCAAATAATACTTTAGTGGCTGCAGTAGTTGCGATTGTAGCTGGATTTGGAACAATCTTTGGGTTCAAAAAAGCTAAAGAAGAAAAATAGATTTTTCATTTAACTGAATTTAATCATTCATACAAGCTCTTAGATGCCTTCGATTCAATGTGTCTAAGAGCTTGTTTTTTGAGAATAAAAGAAACGCTTTAAAATACTGTCAGGTAAGGTGTTAAGAAAAATTAAAAATCTAAAATTTTTACCCAAATTTCATATGAAAGTATATACCAGTATGCTATAATCCTTTTTGTAATGAAAACAAGGGCAATTGTTTTTCAGAAAGAGAATTTGAAAAGGTGTTCAAGGGAGAAAAAGATGGCACGTTTATTAGAACAATTAGAAAAAAATACACAACTCGATAAAGTGATTTATAAGCACGACTTAATGCCAGAAGAAGAACTGACCGCTAAACAAGTATGGGAGTACTCTGATAAGTTGGCGTTTTATTTAAATGAAACTTATAAAGAGGATAAATCTCCGATTGTGGTTTATGGTCATAAGCATCCATTTATGCTTGTGTACTTCTTAGCTTGTGTTAAAAGCGGAAGAGCGTTCTGCCCCGTGGATGTCAACACTCCAATCGATCGCGTAAGAGATATTGCTGCAACAGTAAAGAGCCCAATCGTTTTGGTGAGTGAGGCAATTGAACTAGATACGCCAATAATGACAGTAGATGAGGCTAAAAAAATCATTACCAAAACTAAAGAACGTGTTTCTAAGGAACATTATGTGAAGGATGAAGATATTTTTTATATTATTTTCACTTCCGGAAGTACAGGGAAGCCTAAAGGTGTCTCTATTACATATGCAAACTTAAACCACTTCTTAGATTGGTATACAGCTTATTATGATGGAAAAGGACCTCAAGTCTTCTTAGGGCATCCACCATTTTCTTTTGATTTGTCAGTGATGTCTTTATGGCCAGCATTGTATATGCACATTCCGCTGATTCAGATCGATAAAGAGCATTTACAAGATTTTAAAGTATTGTTCAAAACTTTAGAAGAATCAAAAGCGACTGTTTGGATTTCGACGCCATCTTTTGCAGAAATGTGTTTGGCGGATCCAAGTTTTAATGGAGACTTGCTCCCTGAACTGGAACAATTCGTTTTCTGTGGAGAAAAATTATTCAGTTCTACAGTAGAAAAATTAATGGAACGATTCCCGAAAGCAGAAGTCGTAAATACTTATGGACCGACAGAATCTACTGTAATGGTCACATGGATGCCACTTACAAAAGAATTAGTGGAACGTTATCCTGATAACTTGCCAGTAGGAGTTGTTAAACCAGGAACGACAGTTTTGATTGATGGGGAAAATAGCGGAGAGATTATTATCTACGGCAATACAGTTGCGAAAGGATACTACGAAAATCCTGAAATGAATCAGAAGCATTTCTTTGAGGTGGATGGTGAGCGTGCTTATCGAACAGGAGATGTGGGGCATTTCGAAGGAGAGTTATTATTCTGCGAAGGACGGATTGATTTCCAAATCAAATTGCATGGACATCGAATTGAATTAGAAGATATTGATAATAATCTATTGAAAAATCCAAAAATTCGTCAAGCGGCTACCGTGCCTTCTTTTGCAGATGGTAAAGTGAAGTCTATTACGTCGTTTGTAGTCTATAACGAACCGATTGAAAAACGTTTTGAAACGGTTAAATTAGTCAAAAAAGAATTAGCACAACATGTGCCGGAATATATGATTCCTAAGAAAGTCGTTTTCTTAGATGAAATGCCGTTAAACAATAACGGGAAGATTGATAAAAAACAATTAAAGGAGCTTGTGTAGTCGATGCATTATTTTGAAGGCCTATCCTTCTTTATGACACTGGGATTCATTCTTATAATAGCGTTCATAATGAATGTCTTTCAAAAATCTACTTACTATCTATCGTTAGTATTTTCTACGTTGATGGTTTATTTCGTTTTCGCAGAAAATCCTATGCATCTTGGCTCTATCATAGGTTATGTTTTAGCAGGTTATATACTGATGCATCTGAGTGTGAAGTTTAAAGAGCATAAGAAAACAATGATTCTTATGATTTTTCTTGCAGGACTACCACTTGTTTTAGTTAAAGTTCTCGCTGTATTTAAGATCTCGGGGCTTGGCTTTTTAGGTATTTCCTACATGACTTTTAAGTTAATCCAAATCATTATTGAAATTTATGATGGGTTAATCGAAAAGCCAATGGGACCACTAGATTATGTGCACTTTCTATTATTTTTCCCTGCGCTAAGTTCAGGGCCGATTGATCGCAGTCGCAGATTCTTAGAAGATTGGAAAAAGCAACGAACAAAGGATGAGTATTTAGAATTAGCGGGAACAGGTCTTTTTAGATTGGTTCTTGGACTATTTTATAAGCTTGTAATTTCTGGAATGGTGTTTCAACAAATGACATCCATTCGATATAAAGACTTTTCTTTCTTCGTTATTTATATGTATTTATACACCGCATATTTATTCTTTGATTTTGCAGGGTATAGTCTGATGGCAGTAGGAGCAAGTAATATTCTTGGAATTGAAACACCAATGAACTTTAACGTTCCATTTATTAGTGTGGATATTAAAGATTTCTGGAATCGTTGGCACATTACGCTATCTACATGGTTGAGGGATTTCGTATTCTCTCGTATTGTTATGAGATTTATGCGAAAAAAAATCTTTAAAAAACGCTTGACGACAGCTATGGTTGCCTATATGATTAACATGACTTTTATGGGATTCTGGCATGGAATTACATTGAACTATATTGCTTATGGATTCTATCATGGAATCTTAATGGCAGCATTCGAGTGGTATCAGAAAAAATCGAAGTTTTATAAGAAAAATAAGAATAAGACCTGGTATAAAGTGATTAGCTGGATAATAACGATGCACTTAGTGATGTTTGGGTTCTTGATTTTTTCAGGGAAAATGTCTGAGTGGGCCCGTAAATTGATATAAGAAAGTAGGAGAAAAATATGGAAGAAAGAATTTTAGAAATTCTAGAAGAAATTTGTGAGGATGAAGTAGTATACGAAGATAAAGACATCAACTTAAAAGAGGAAGGGTTAATGGACTCATTAGCTTTCGTTGAACTGCTTGTTCGCTTAGAAGAGTTCGGTATCGAAGTGGCTCCAACAGAAGTTACTTATGAAGAAATCGATACTCCAAATAAAATTATTAAATACGTTTCAGAACGTGTAGCTTAATATGAAATCGTGAAAGGCGCTTCCTAGAAGGTAGGAGGCGCCTTTTTGCGTATTTAGAATTTAATGTTTAAAAGTTCGTTTACTTCGGTATAAGCGGATTGAATTCTCTCAAGCGTTTCTTTGTCTACAGTATGCTCCAGAGGTCCTCCTGGCATATAGTTTTCAGCGAGAAAGACTTGATAGTCGTAAGCAGGTCCTTCCATAAAGCTGCGGCCGATTTCAGTTCGTGAAACCCATGTTGGATGAGCCTTAACGCTTGTGAGGGTTGTTTTTCCGTTTTCTTTTTCAATCGTGATATCCATAATCACACCACGCTCGGTCCAGATATTTTCCAAGGTTTCAACGCGTTGGTTGGAGAGGAGATTCCCCATCGAGTAGATGATGAATTTCTTTTCACCGTCTTTAGTGATGGTTTCGGTTGGTTCAATAACGTGTGGATGACCGCCAAAAATCACGTCCGCACCCCATTCGATCATTTGATGATACGTATCGATTTGTCCTTGTGTTGGATGAAGGTGATATTCTTCTCCCATTTGTGGCAACACAATCGTAAAGTCGGCAATTTCTTCAGCGCGTTGAATGAGTTGCTTCACTCTTTTCATATTTAAATCGTATAGGTGATTGTTGTATTCTTCATCGGTGAGGGTAGCTTCAATTCCGTTGAAACCATACGCGAATCCAAGGATGGCGACTTTAATGCCGTTGACTTCTTTTACAAGAATTCCTTCTGACGGGTCGACTTTTACCCCGAAGATATCAAGACCGTTTTTACGAAAGGCGTTGGCGGTGTATTTCAAACCTTCGATGCCTGTATCGAGAATATGATTATGCGCTAAGTCGAGGACATCGTATCCGGCGTCTTTGATGCTCTGAATGACTTCTTCAGGAGCGTTAAAAAGTGGATATCCAGCAAGAGGTTCGTTTGGATTAATGGTCCCTTCGAAATCCCCAATCGCAAGGTCTGCGTTAGATACGAGTGGCGTAATTTGTTTATAGTCATTTTTGAAATCGTATGAATTCCCGTCAAACGCGCTGCCATAAACAATATCATGATAGAGCATATCTCCACTTGCAGTGATGCGAGCGACTTGCTTATTCGTTGGTGGAGACTGAGGGTTATTTGGTGTAGCGTTAGCCTCTTGATTTTGTTCAGATGATGCCTTCGATGCTTGAACAGTCTCTAACCTTTCTTGTGAGGAAGGGCGCGTAAGAAATCCTGTCGTAATCGTAAATACAGATAAGATACAAATTCCGTAAAATTCCATTCGTTTGATTTTGTCATTCTGTGAATTGCCTCTCATAAATCCCTCTCCAATACCTGTTGTAACTGTATTATACCCCGAATTAATTCCTATTTAAATAGTAATTTTAGAATATACGGAAATAAATAATTTAATCACAATGCCCTCTAGAATTACTCGGCTGGTAGATATATAATTTAGTTGAAAGCAGTAGTTGATAGTTTTGTTGTAGGGAATCATTACAGGAAGGGTGTATGGTGATGGATAAGTCAAATAGGTGTCTGCTAAGAGCCTTCTGTTGTTTTCCAATTTTGATAAGTTTATTACTATTGCAGTTTAGATTCGCTAATGTGTATGGTGAAACGGTAACCTCGATTCAGTCTAAGGATGAAATCCTTCATCTAGAAGAAGAAATTCTCAATATGTCTCGCGATGGGGACGAACGTATAGAGGCGGTCGACTTTGATCATGCAGTCAAGATGTATTATGACGTGCCGCTGTTTAACGAGGAAAATAATCTAGATAGTGAAGAGATTGAACATATCATAATCAATAGTAACTATAAATGGGTGGTGCCGATAAAGAATCCTACGTTAGAGAAAGAGGCTCATCTTTATATTGGAGGTCCGACAAATTCATTAGAAATAAAAAACAAAGTAAAGCAGGGATATTTGACAAAAGAAGAAGGAGAAAAACTGATTCAGTCACAAGGAAAATGGACGGTTGCTTATGTGAGCACTTATGAGAAGAATGCGCATTCAATTATAAAAGTGGCTCAGGAAGTGATTGAAAAAGAATACTTAAATGTAGAAAGGATTATTTTTGCCGTTTCTAAAGAGTTACAAGTTCCGGTGGTGCTTATAAAAGTGGATGGAACTTATCAAGTGATGTTTCATGAATTTCCATTAGTAGAGGAAGGTGTCTCAAATGCAAAGGGTGAGCTTTCTCTAGATAAGTTCTATCCGTTTAATGAGGCTAAGGAAGTAGTGCGTGAGTTTGCTAGGGAACGTCATATAGGTTCAGAAAATGGTAATGCAAGGCCGAACGGAGTAGTTATTCCATGGAGAGAGTCTTCTATTACGATTGTTGGGATAGCAGTTGGTGGCTTTGTCTTGTATAAATTATTTCGAAAAAAGATAGCGCAACCAAAACGTACTAATCCTTAAGTAACTGTAACAAAACAACAAAAGGTGGAAAAATGAAAGGAAATACGCTATAATAAAACCGTTAAAAATAAATGCTGTAAGCATCAAGGAGGAACTAAAACATGAGTCGTTTAGTAAGCATGACTGAAATGTTACAAAAAGCTAAAGAAGGTAAATACGCTGTTGGTCAATTCAACATCAACAACTTAGAATGGACACAAGCCGTTTTAACTGCAGCGCAAGAAGCTAACTCACCAATTATCTTAGGTGTATCTGAAGGCGCTGGTAAATACATGGGTGGTCCTACAGTAGTTTCAGCTATGGTAAATGCATTATTAGATGCAATGAACATCACTGTTCCAGTAGCATTACACTTAGACCACGGTTCTTCAGTAGAAGTATGTAAACAATACATTGACGCTGGATTCAGCTCAGTAATGTTTGACCACTCTCACTTCCCAATCGATGAAAACATCGCATTAACTAAAGAAGTTGTAGAATATGCACATCCAAAAGGAGTTTCAGTTGAAGCTGAAGTAGGTACTGTAGGTGGTACTGAAGATGGCGTAACTGGAGGAATCAACTACGCTGACTTAAACGAATGTGTACGTATGGTTAAAGAAGCTCACATCGATGCTTTAGCAGCAGCGTTAGGTTCAGTTCACGGAACTTACTCAGGTGAACCAGTATTAGGTTTCGATGAAATGTTAGCTATCTCAGAAGCTACAGGTGCTCCATTAGTATTACACGGTGGATCAGGTATCCCAGAATACCAAATTAAAAAAGCAATCGAACGTGGACATGCTAAAATCAACGTTAACACTGAATTACAACAACAATGGACAGCAGCCGTTCGTGCTAAATTAAATGCAGACGCTGGTGTTTATGACCCACGTAAAATTATCAAACCTGGTTTCGATGCAATCGTTAAGATTACAAAAGAAACAATGGACATCTTCGGTTCAACAGGAAAAGCTTAATAATCACTATTTTGAGGCAGGCGATTTCGCCTGTCTCTTTTTAATTAGACCAATAAATATCCACTGGCTAAGCCGGTGGATATTTATTTGAGCAAAATAATACTATAAAAAAGCAAAATTATCATATGTGATAATTATCATATATGATAATTTTAAGGTGTGGAGGTGGGAGAGATGAAGCGCAAGTTTAAAATCGAAAAAGATATGGTAGATCAGCTAGATGAGTATTCATACGAAGAAAAAGTAAAGTATGCAGCCATATTAAAAATACTGCAAGAAGACGGATTAACAGAAGAAATGATTCAAAAATGGGGACGATGGTATAAAGGAAAACAGGGATTGTTAATAAATCTTTCGAAAAATGTTAAGGAGGAGATGGACGATGGAGACGTACCTAACTTCAAAACTTTGCAAGCTTTCATCAGAATATCCGACGTTTGAGTATGATTTAGAAAAGGAAATAATGAAGCAGCGAGTTGCATTACAAATGACTAAGCTACAAACAGTGACAGGACTTTCCTTAGAAGATTTTGCAAAAGAAGTCGACCTTAAAGCATCAAATCTTTCGAGATTGCAGAGCGGAGACCATAATCCAACTATTCTTACTCTGTTGGATTTAGCTTATCGATGTGGATATGATGTAGAAGTGAAAGTAAAAAAGAAAAAAATGCCTAAGTAGCATTACAAAATTACAATTGTTCACAGAAAAAATCTCTTAGAGCATAGCAATTTAACTCCTAAATTTGTTTTTATAAGTGTAAGACTTATTAGATTATGAATAGAAATGAGGAGGGAAAATTATGACACAACATACATTTGTTGAGAAGAAACTGCATTTACGATTCAAAGGGAGTGACAGAAAAACAAAGAACCTGATTATTTCACGTCCTAAGGATAAATTGAAGAAGGATTCAGCTAATATAGCAATGGAGAGTATTATAGGAGCTAAACTTTTTGAAAAAGACGGAGTACAATTGTATGAAGGCCGAAGAGATGCTTATTATAAGACGCGGAGAGTGGATGTTTTTCTTTAACAACAATAAATAATCGAATAAATATCCACCGGCTAAGCCGGTGGATATTTATTTGTGGAGTAAGTTTCTTCTATATAGATTGTACCGAATAAAAGGGAACATTTTCTCTTAAGAAAATTCTTGACGAGTTGAAGGAGAAATGATATTCTATTAGAGGTGCTTTTATACCTGATTCCTGATAAGTAATCAAATCAGTCGTGCTGACTGGTAAGAAGGCCATTTTATGAGACAGCGATGCCTTTTAATTTTTAACAAAAAATGGTCCGCCCGGAAGTGTGGACCAAGAAGAACCCGTTAGGGAAGGAGGAAGAGCTTAATGCCAACTATTAACCAATTAGTCCGTAAACCTCGTAAATCAGCAGTTGAGAAATCAGCTTCTCCAGCGTTAGGTAAAGGCTATAACAGTTTCAAAAAATCACAAACGAATACAAACTCTCCACAAAAACGTGGTGTATGTACTCGTGTAGGTACTATGACACCTAAAAAACCTAACTCAGCGTTACGTAAATATGCCCGTGTACGTTTATCTAACTTAATCGAAGTAACTGCGTACATTCCAGGTATCGGTCACAACTTACAAGAACACAGCGTTGTATTAATCCGCGGTGGACGTGTAAAAGACTTACCAGGGGTACGTTACCATATCATTCGTGGTGCTTTAGACACTGCAGGAGTTAACAACCGTATGCAAGGTCGTTCTAAATACGGTACTAAACGTCCTAAAAACAAATAATAAATAAACACTCATTAAATGAAAGGAGGATTATAAATGCCTCGTAAAGGTCCTGTCGCAAAACGTGATGTATTACCTGATCCAATTTATAATTCAAAACTAGTTACTCGTTTAATCAACCGTTTAATGGTAGATGGAAAACGTGGTAAAGCTGCAACAATCTTATATAACGCATTTGATATCGTTAAAGAAAAAACTGGAAACGATCCAATGGAAGTTTTCGAACAAGCTATGAAAAACATTATGCCTGTTCTTGAAGTTAAAGCTCGTCGTGTAGGGGGTTCTAACTACCAAGTTCCTGTGGAAGTTCGTCCAGACCGTCGTACTACATTAGGTTTACGTTGGTTAGTAAACTACTCACGTCTACGTGGTGAAGACACAATGGAAGTTCGTTTAGCTAAAGAAATTATGGATGCTGCGAACAACACTGGTGCTTCTGTTAAGAAACGTGAAGATACACATAAAATGGCTGAAGCGAACAAAGCGTTTGCTCACTATCGTTGGTAAGATTAAAAAGGTTTTTCAACCTTTTTGGTCTCACTTATTGTTAGAAATATAGAAAGAGGTGTAGAACGAAGATGGCAAAAAGAGAATTCTCTCTTGAAAATACTCGTAATATCGGTATCATGGCCCACATCGATGCAGGTAAAACTACAACGACTGAGCGTGTACTTTATTACACTGGTAAAATCCACAAAATTGGTGAAACTCACGAAGGAGCTTCACAAATGGACTGGATGGAACAAGAACAAGAACGTGGTATCACTATTACATCTGCTGCTACAACAGCACAATGGAAAGGCCACCGTATCAACATCATCGACACTCCAGGGCACGTGGACTTCACAGTTGAAGTAGAACGTTCTCTACGTGTATTAGATGGTGCGGTAGCTGTACTTGATGCTCAATCTGGGGTAGAACCTCAAACAGAAACTGTATGGCGTCAAGCTACAACATACGGAGTTCCACGTATCGTATTTGCAAACAAAATGGATAAAATCGGTGCTGACTTCTTATATTCAGTACGTACAATCCACGAACGTTTACAAGCAAATGCACACCCAATTCAATTACCAATCGGAGCTGAAGACAACTTCACTGGTATCATTGACTTAATTAAAATGAAAGCTGAAATCTATACAAATGACTTAGGTACAGATATCCAAGAAACAGATATTCCTGAAGATTTACAAGATTTAGCTGAAGAATGGCGTGAAAAATTAGTGGAAGCAGTTGCTGAAACTGATGAAGAATTAATGGAACGCTATTTAGAAGGTGATGAAATTACAGAAGCTGAATTAAAAGCAGCTATCCGTAAAGCTACATGTGCGGTAGAATTCTACCCAGTATTATGTGGTTCTGCCTTCAAAAACAAAGGGGTACAATTAATGTTAGATGCAGTAGTTGACTACTTACCATCTCCATTAGATGTTCCTTCAATTAAAGGTATCGACCCTAACACAGACCAAGAAACAGAACGTCATTCATCTGATGAAGAACCATTCTCAGCATTGGCCTTCAAAGTTATGACTGACCCATTCGTAGGTCGTTTAACATTCTTCCGTGTGTACTCTGGTACTTTACAATCAGGTTCATACGTTAAAAACTCAACGAAAGGTAAACGTGAACGTGTAGGACGTATCCTACAAATGCACGCGAACTCTCGTCAAGAAATTCCAGAAGTATTCTCAGGAGACATCGCTGCTGCAGTTGGTCTTAAAGATACAACTACAGGGGACACATTATGTGATGAAAAAGCTGAAGTTATCTTAGAATCAATGGAATTCCCTGATCCAGTTATCGAGGTTGCTATTGAACCTAAATCAAAAGCTGACCAAGATAAAATGGGTATTGCTTTACAAAAACTTGCAGAAGAAGATCCAACATTCCGTGCTTACACTAACCAAGAAACTGGTGAAACAGTTATCGCTGGTATGGGTGAGTTACACTTGGATATCATCGTTGACCGTATGCGTCGTGAGTTCAAAGTAGAAGCTAACGTAGGTGCTCCTCAAGTATCTTACCGTGAAACATTCCGTGCTTCTACACAAGCTGAAGGTAAATTCGTTCGTCAATCAGGTGGTAAAGGTCAATACGGTCACGTATGGATTGAATTTACTCCTAACGAAGAAGGCGCTGGATTCGAATTCGAAAACGCTATTGTCGGTGGGGTCGTTCCTCGTGAATACATCCCTGCAGTTGAAGCTGGATTGAAAGACGCTATGGAAAACGGGGTATTAGCTGGTTATCCATTAGTGGACATCAAAGCTAAACTTTATGATGGAAGCTACCATGATGTCGATTCATCTGAAACAGCCTTCAAAGTTGCTGCTTCTATGGCATTGAAAGCTGCTGCTAAGAAAGCTCAACCTGCTATCTTAGAACCTATGATGGCTGTTGAAATCACAGTTCCTGAAGAATACTTCGGAGATGTAATGGGACACGTTAACGCTCGTCGTGGACGTGTTGAAGGTTCTGAAGTTCGTGGTAACGCACAAATCGTTAAAGGTATGATTCCTTTATCAGAAATGTTCGGTTACGCAACTACATTACGTTCTGCAACACAAGGTCGTGGTACTTTCAGTATGACATTTGACCACTATGAAGATGTTCCTAAGAGCATTGCAGAAGAAATCATCAAGAAAAATGGTGGTAACGGAGAATAATCTCCACCCCATTTGATAACTACCAAATGAACGCTATCGACTGGTTATGTCAGTCATAACCAGTTGATTTTTAAGAGAGTTCTTTGGTATAATTACAATCGGTAGATACTGTTATAGAATCTAACAAAACTCAATTAATAGGAGGAATCATTTAAATGGCAAAAGAAAAATTTGACCGTTCAAAACCACACGTTAACATTGGTACAATCGGCCACGTTGACCACGGTAAAACAACATTAACTGCTGCTATCACAACTGTTTTAGCTAAGAAAGGTTTCGCGCAAGCTCAAGATTACGGTTCAATCGATAAAGCTCCAGAAGAACGCGAACGTGGTATCACAATCAACACTTCTCACGTTGAGTACGAAACTGACACTCGTCACTACGCTCACGTTGACTGCCCAGGACACGCGGACTACGTTAAAAACATGATCACTGGTGCTGCTCAAATGGATGGTGCTATCTTAGTAGTATCTGCAGCTGATGGTCCAATGCCACAAACACGTGAACACATCTTATTATCACGTCAAGTAGGTGTTCCTTACATCGTTGTATTCTTAAACAAAGTTGACATGGTTGACGATGAAGAATTATTAGAATTAGTAGAAATGGAAGTTCGTGACTTATTATCAGAATACGATTTCCCAGGCGATGACACTCCAGTTGTTGCAGGTTCTGCTTTACGCGCTTTAGAAGGCGACGCTTCATACGAAGAAAAAATCTTAGAATTAATGGCTGCTGTTGACGAATACATTCCAACTCCAGAACGTGACGTTGACAAACCATTCATGATGCCAGTTGAAGACGTGTTCTCAATCACAGGTCGTGGTACAGTTGCTACAGGTCGTGTTGAACGTGGACAAGTTCGTGTTGGTGACGAAGTTGAAATCGTTGGTATTTCAGAAGAAACTTCAAAAACAACTGTAACTGGTGTTGAAATGTTCCGTAAATTGTTAGACTACGCTGAAGCAGGGGATAACATTGGTACATTATTACGTGGTGTTACACGTGACAACATCGAACGTGGACAAGTTCTTGCTAAACCAGGAACAATCACTCCACATACTAAATTCAAAGCTGAAGTTTACGTATTAACTAAAGAAGAAGGTGGACGTCATACTCCATTCTTCTCAAACTACCGTCCTCAATTCTACTTCCGTACAACAGACATCACTGGTGTTTGTGTGTTACCAGAAGGCGTTGAAATGGTAATGCCTGGTGATAACGTAACTATGGAAGTTGAATTAATTCACCCAGTAGCGATCGAAGCTGGTACTAAGTTCTCTATCCGTGAAGGTGGACGTACTGTAGGTGCTGGTTCAGTAGCTGCTATCGAAAAATAATTTTTTAAATTAAATTTTCAAGACTATCCTTTTTGGATAGTCTTTTTTTATTAAAATTTTTTAAAATAAAATGTCAGACAATTGGAAGCGGAAATCAAAAATAAGGCTAAACACTTAAAAACGTTGATTTAACAACATTTGTAAAGATTTTAAACCAAAATGAAACACACGGGCGCGTGTGCATAAATAAATGTTGTTAAATCAACGGTTTTCACTTGCAATCAAAAAGAGAATCTTGTATACTATTAAAAGTGCCGTAGAGGAATGTAAATTTTGAAGCAGCATACCCCCTCTTAAATTAGGAAGGGGAGCTATGAAACGAGAGGTTGCGACACGCCCGGACGCTTTGCCACGAAAGGGTTAAGTCGGAAATTCGCGTGGAGCTAGTCTTATGACAACATTAGACGAAGGAGGAAAGACAATGGCAAAACAAAAAATCCGTATCCGTTTGAAAGCTTACGAACATCGTGCGCTTGATCAATCAGCGGAAAAAATCGTAGAAACAGCAAAAAGAACTGGTGCTAGCGTAGCTGGTCCAATTCCATTGCCAACAGAAAGATCGCTTTACACAGTTATTCGTGCGACTCACAAATATAAAGATTCTCGCGAACAATTTGAAATGCGTACACACAAGCGTTTGATCGACATCGTTAATCCAACGCCAAAAACTGTTGATGCCTTAATGAAGCTTGATTTACCAAGCGGTGTTGACATCGAAATCAAATTATAATAAATAGAAAAATGGAGGTGTAACCATGACCAAAGGAATCTTAGGCAAAAAAGTAGGGATGACTCAATACTTTACAGAAGCAGGTGAACTTATTCCTGTAACAGTAGTTGAAGTAACTCCAAACGTTGTTCTTCAATTAAAAACAATCGAAAACGACGGTTACGAAGCTGTTCAATTAGGTTTCGACGACTTACGTGAAGTTTTATCAAATCGCCCTGCTAAAGGTCATGTAGCAAAAGCAAATGCTACTCCTAAGCGCTTCATTCGTGAATTCAACAATGTCGAGCTTAGCGAGTACGAAGTAGGACAAGAAATTACAGTTGATGTATTCAAAGCAGGAGACATCGTTGACGTAACAGGTACATCTAAAGGGAAAGGTTTCCAAGGTGCTATCAAACGTCATGGACAATCTCGCGGACCAATGGCTCACGGTTCTCGTTACCACCGTCGTCCTGGTTCAATGGGTGGAGCATCATTCCCATCACGCGTTTTCAAAGGTAAAGCATTACCTGGACAAATGGGTGGCGACCGTATCACTATTCAAAACTTAGAAGTAGTGAAAGTTGATGCAGAACGCAATGTAATCTTAATCAAAGGTAACGTACCTGGATCTAAGAAATCATTAGTAGAAATTAAAACAGCAATTAAATCTAAATAATAAATAGGGAAGGAGGAACGAGAGAATGACAAAAGTTACATTATTTAAACAAGATGGAACAACAAACGGAGAAATCGAATTAAACTCAGATATCTTCGGAATTGAACCAAATGAAAATGTAGTATTCGACGCAGTAATCATGCAACGCGCTTCATTACGTCAAGGAACACACGCTGTTAAAAACCGTAGTGCAGTAAGCGGAGGCGGCCGTAAACCATGGCGCCAAAAAGGAACTGGTCGTGCTCGTCAAGGATCAATCCGTTCACCACAATGGCGTGGCGGAGGTATTGTATTCGGACCAACACCTCGTTCATATAGTTACAAATTACCTAAAAAAGTACGTCGCTTAGCGATTAAATCAGTATTATCACAAAAAGTATTGGATAACAAGCTTGTTGTAGTGGAAGCATTACAATTTGACGCACCAAAAACTAAAGAGTTTGCACAAGTATTGTCTAACTTAAACGTAGATACAAAAGTGTTAGTAGTTGTAGAATCTTCAAACGATTTCGCATTATTATCAGCTCGTAACATTCCAAACGTAACAATCGTTGACGAAACAGATGTTACTGTATTAGACGTTGTAAACAACGACAAACTATTATTCACAAAAGCAGCTCTTTCTAAAGTAGAGGAGGGACTTCAATAATGGATGCACGTGACGTAATCAAACGCCCTATCATTACTGAAGCTTCAATGCTTGCTACTGACGAAAAGAAATACACTTTTGAAGTTGATGTACGTGCTAACAAAATTCAAGTACGTCAAGCCGTAGAAGAAATTTTTGGTGTTAAAGTTGAAAAAGTTAACATCTTAAATGTACGTGCTAAATTCAAACGTGTTGGCCGCTACGGTGGTTACACTAACAAACGTCGTAAAGCAATTGTGAAGCTTACAAAAGATTCAAAAGATATTCAATTATTCGCTGAAGAAGCTTAATCTTCAGAATGAAAAACTACTATTATAATAGGAGGAAATAGACGTGGCGATTAAAAAATATAATCCAACCTCAAACGGCCGTCGTAATATGACAGGTTATGACTTCAGCGAAATCACAAAGTCAACACCAGAAAAAACTTTGTTGGAATCATCAAAAAACAACGCTGGTCGTAACAGCCAAGGTAAAATCACTGTACGTCACCAAGGTGGCGGACACAAACGTGCTTACCGTGTGATCGACTTCAAACGTAACAAAGATAACGTTGAAGGTGTCGTTCACTCAATCGAGTACGATCCAAACCGTACAGCAAACATTGCATTAATTCACTATGTAGATGGTGTTAAAGCATATATCATTGCTCCAAAAGGTTTACAAGTAGGACAACGTATCGAATCAGGAGAACATGCTGATATTAAAGTAGGTAATGCTTTACCATTAGCAAACATTCCAGTTGGTACTGTGATCCACAACATTGAAACAAAACCAGGTAAAGGCGGACAATTAGTTCGTTCAGCTGGTACAAGTGCTCAAGTACTTGGTCAAGAAGGTAAATACACTTTAGTTCGTTTGAACTCAGGTGAAGTTCGTATGATTCTTTCAACTTGCCGTGCTACAGTTGGTACAGTTGGTAACGAACAACACGAATTAATTAACTTCGGTAAAGCAGGACGTTCTCGTTGGAAACGTAAACGCCCAACAGTTCGTGGTTCTGTAATGAACCCTAACGATCACCCACACGGTGGTGGTGAAGGTCGCGCTCCTATCGGACGTCCAACACCTGTATCTCCATGGGGTAAACCAGCTCTTGGATACAAAACTCGTAGCAAGAAAGCTCGTTCTAACAAGCTTATTGTTCGTGGTCGTAAAAAATAATTAATAACTAGATAACAAATCTGATTCTATTAAATTCTTGGAAGGAGGATTTCCGTAATGGGTCGTAGTTTGAAAAAAGGACCTTTCGTCGATGAACATTTGATGAAAAAGGTTGAAGCTGCTCAAGGTAGCGACAAAAAAGTTGTGATCAAAACTTGGTCTCGCCGTTCAACAATTTTCCCAAACTTTGTTGGACAAACAATTGCTGTATATGACGGCAGAAAACATGTTCCAGTTTATATTCAAGAAGACATGGTAGGACATAAATTAGGTGAATTTGCACCTACAAGAACATACCGTGGTCACGTGAATGACGATAAGAAATCTAAACGCAAATAACGAGGGGAGGACTTGAAAAATGTCAGAACAAATCACATCTGCTAAAGCAGTTGCTAAAACAGTTCGTATTGCACCTCGTAAAGCTCGCCTTGTTGTCGATCTAATTAGAGGTAAAAAAATCGGTGACGCAATTTCAATCTTGAAATTCACACCACGTTCTGCATCACCAATCGTAGAAAAAGTTTTAATGTCTGCAATTGCTAACGCTGAACACAATTTCGACTTAGATGTTGAAAACTTATATGTAAGTGAAGCTTACGTGAACGAAGGACCAACAATGAAACGTTTCCGTCCACGTGCTAAAGGTTCAGCTTCACAAATCTTAAAACGCACAAGCCACATCACTGTAGTGGTATCAGAGAAGAAGGAGGGATAATCAGTGGGTCAAAAAATTCATCCATTAGGAATGCGTGTCGGAATCATCCGTGACTGGGATTCAAAATGGTACGCAGAAAAAGATTTCGCAGAATTCTTGCATGAAGATTTAAAAATCCGTGATTATATCCGTAAACAATTAAACGAAGCTAGCGTTTCAACTATTGAAATTGAACGTGCTGCTAATCGTGTTAATGTTTCAATCCACACAGCTAAACCAGGTATGGTAATTGGTAAAGGTGGATCTGAAGTAGATAAATTACGTACAAACTTAAACAAACTAACAGGTAAACGAGTTCACATCAACATTGTTGAAATCAAAAAACCTGATTTAGATGCTAAATTAGTTGCAGAAGGAATCGCTCGTGACTTAGAACGTCGTATTGCTTTCCGTCGTGCACAAAAACAAGCAATCCAACGTACAATGCGCGCTGGTGCTAAAGGAATCAAAACTATGGTTTCAGGTCGTTTAAACGGTGCTGATATCGCTCGTTCTGAAAGCTATTCAGAAGGAACAGTTCCATTGCATACATTACGTGCGGACATTGACTACGCATGGGAAGAAGCAGATACAACATACGGAAAATTAGGTGTTAAAACTTGGATTTACCGTGATGAAGTATTACCAACAAGAAAGAACAAAAACTCTGAGAAAGGAGGGAAATAAACATGTTAGTACCAAAACGTGTAAAACACCGTCGTGAGTTCCGTGGAAAAATGCGCGGGGAAGCTAAAGGTGGTAAAGAAGTAGTATTCGGTACATACGGTTTACAAGCAACAGAATCTCACTGGATTACAAACCGTCAAATCGAAGCAGCACGTATCGCTATGACACGTTACATGAAACGTGGTGGGAAAGTATGGATCAAAATTTTCCCTCACAAATCATACACAGCTAAAGCTATCGGGGTTCGTATGGGTTCTGGTAAAGGGGCACCTGAAGGTTGGGTAGCACCAGTTAAACGCGGTAAAGTGATGTTCGAAATCGCTGGCGTATCAGAAGAAGTAGCACGCGAAGCTTTACGTTTGGCATCACACAAATTGCCAGTTAAAACAAAATTTGTGAAACGCGAAGAAAATGGTGGTGAATCGAATGAAGGTTAATGAACTTAAGAAAGAACTTAAAGGGTTATCCACTGCTGAACTTGTTGAAAAAGAAAATGAATTAAAACAAGAACTATTCAACTTACGATTCCAACTTGCTACTGGGCAATTAGAAGGTACAGCACGCATTCGTGAAGTACGTAAACAAATTGCGCGTATCAAGACTGCATTGCGTCAAGAAGAATTGCAAAAATAATCATCAGCAAAGGAGGCAATGAACATGACTGTAGAACGTAACCAACGTAAAGTATATCAAGGACGCGTTGTTTCAGATAAGATGGACAAAACGTTAGTAGTTGCAATCGAAACTTACAAACGTCACTCAACTTACGGTAAACGTGTTAAATATACGAAAAAATTTGTAGCTCATGATGAAAATAACTCAGCAAAAGTTGGGGACATTGTTAAGATTATGGAAACTCGTCCATTGTCAAAAACAAAACGTTTCCGCTTAGTTGAAATTGTTGAAGAAGCAGTAATTATTTAATTTCAATTGTGTATACATTTGAAAGGAGGAACCAATAGTGATTCAAACAGAAACTCGACTAAAAGTGGCTGACAACTCAGGCGCTCGTGAAGTGTTAACAATTAGAGTTCTAGGCGGATCTGGCCGCAAAACAGCTAATATCGGTGACGTAATCGTTGCATCCGTTAAACAAGCAACACCAGGTGGAGTTGTTAAAAAAGGGGATGTCGTTAAAGCTGTAATCGTTCGTACTAAATCAGGTGCACGTCGTAAAGACGGTTCATACATTAAGTTCGACGAAAATGCATGTGTAATCATTCGTGATGACAAGAGCCCTCGTGGAACACGTATCTTTGGACCAGTTGCACGTGAATTACGTGATAACAACTACATGAAGATCGTTTCATTAGCTCCAGAAGTATTATAATTCTCATCAAAATCGAAGGAGGTGTAACACATGCACGTTAAAACTGGTGATATCGTAAAAGTAATCTCAGGTAAAGACAAAGGTAAAGAAGGAAAAATCTTAAAAAGTTTTCCTAAGAAAGGCCGTGTAATCGTTGAAGGTGTTAACATTGTTAAGAAACATCAAAAACCATCTCAAGCGAACCAAACAGGGGGAATCGTTGAAGTGGAAGCTCCAATTCATGTTTCAAACGTAATGTTCGTAGACCCAACTACAGGTAAAGCAACTCGTACAGGCTTTAAAGTAGAAAACGGTGAAAAGGTACGTGTACCTAAAGGTCGTAATAAAGCATAATTCAGTAATTTGAGGAAGGAGGACCATCCTGCATGAATCGCTTAAATGCAAAATACAAAAACGAAGTAGTACCTTCATTAATTGAAAAATTTAACTACAAATCAGTTATGGAAGTACCTAAAGTAGAAAAAATCGTTATTAATATGGGTGTTGGTGATGCAACATCTAACGCTAAAAACTTAGAAAAAGCAGTTGAAGAGTTAACATTAATCTCTGGTCAAAAACCAGTTGTAACAACTGCGAAGAAATCAATCGCTGGTTTCCGTTTACGTGAAGGTATGCCAATCGGAACTAAAGTTACTCTACGTGGTGAACGTATGTATGACTTCTTAGACAAGTTAGTAACAGTTTCATTACCTCGTGTACGTGACTTCCATGGGATTTCTAAAAAATCTTTTGATGGACGCGGTAACTACACATTAGGTGTTAAAGAACAATTAATCTTCCCAGAAATTGACTACGATCGCGTAGACAAAGTTCGTGGTATGGATATTGTTATCGTAACAACAGCTAATACAGACGAAGAAGCAAAAGAATTATTAACTCAACTTGGAATGCCTTTCCAAAAATAAAAATTAAACTCACAGGAGGCGAGTAGTTTGGCTAAAAAATCAATGATCGCAAAGAACAAACGTCCAAAAAAATATTCAACTCAAGAATATACTCGTTGTGAACGTTGTGGTCGACCACATTCAGTTTATCGTAAATTCAAACTTTGCCGTATTTGTTTACGTGAGCTTGCCTATAAAGGGCAAATCCCAGGAATGAAGAAAGCAAGTTGGTAATCATTACTACTTGATAAAGGAGGTACTCATTAATGGTTATGACAGATCCAATCGCGGATTTCTTAACTCGTATTCGTAACGCGAACATGGTTCGTCACGAATCACTAGAAGTTCCGTCATCAAACATGAAAGTTGCTATTGCAAACATCTTAAAATCTGAAGGATTCATCAAAGATTTCTCAGTTGAAGAAGATGGAAAACAAGGCATCATGAAAGTGTTCTTGAAATATGGAAAAAATAACGAACGTGTAATCACAGGATTGAAACGTATTTCTAAACCTGGTTTACGTGTTTATGCTAAAACAGGTGAAGTTCCTAAAGTATTAAATGGTTTAGGAATTGCAATTGTGTCAACATCTGAAGGTGTTATCACAGATAAAGAAGCAAGAGCTAAAAACGTAGGTGGAGAAGTTCTAGCATACGTTTGGTAATCTAGAAAATAAGGAGGTGCAGCCAAGTGAGCCGTATCGGAAATAAACCAGTCGTTATTCCTGCAGGAGTAACAGTAGACTTAAAGGACAACACAGTTACTGTAAAAGGTCCTAAAGGTGAATTAACTTATACATTCAACCAAAACATTTCTTTAGAACAACGCGAAGGTGAAGTAGTATTCACTCGTCCAGATGATTCAAAAGAAAACAAAACAATCCACGGAACAACTCGCGCAGTATTCAACAACATGGTAGTTGGGGTTACTGATGGATTCCAAAAAGAATTGGAATTAATCGGGGTTGGGTATCGTGCTCAATTACAAGGTAAAAAACTTGTATTAAACGTTGGATATTCTCATCCATTGGAGTTTACTCCAGAAGAAGGTATCGAAATCGAAGTTCCTTCAAATACAAAAGTAATCGTTAAAGGTTATGACAAACAAAAAGTTGGCGAATTAGCTGCTAACATTCGTGGCGTACGTCCTCCAGAACCTTATAAAGGTAAAGGAATTCGTTACGTTGATGAATTTGTACGTCGTAAAGAAGGTAAAACAGGTAAATAATTTTAGTGATTATTTACCTTTTGTTGCGCTTGATGCAGCATGATTAATTAATAAGAGGTGAAAATTGTGATTACAAAACCAGACAAAAATAAAGTGCGTCAAACTCGTCACGCACGTGTTCGTCGCAAAATTTCTGGTACTGCTGAGTGCCCACGCTTGAACGTTTTTCGTTCTAACAAAAACATCTACGCTCAATTAATTGATGACGTAGCGGGTGTGACGCTAGCAAGTGCCTCTACTTTAGATACTAATGTAGAAAACGGAACAAAAACTGAGGAAGCTTCTGCTGTAGGTAAATTAATCGCAGAACGCGGACTTGAAAAAAATATTAAGAAAGTAGTCTTTGACCGTGGTGGATACTTATACCATGGACGTGTAAAAGCTTTAGCTGAAGCAGCACGTGAAAATGGACTAGTATTCTAGGAAAAGGAGGATCCACAATTCATGGTTAATGTTGATGCAAGAAACTTAGAATTAGAAGATCGTGTTGTTGCGATTAACCGCGTTACAAAAGTTGTAAAAGGTGGACGTCGTTTACGTTTTGCTGCTTTAGTAGTTGTCGGTGACCATAATGGACATGTTGGTTTCGGTACTGGTAAAGCTCAAGAAGTACCAGAAGCTATTCGTAAAGCTATTGAAGATGCTAAGAAAAACCTTATTGAAGTTCCAACTAGTGGTTCTACAATTCCTCACGAAGTTATCGGTCGTTTCTGCGGTGGTAACGTATTGTTAAAACCAGCTCAAGCCGGTTCAGGAATTGCTGCAGGTGGACCAGTTCGTGCCGTTGTTGAATTAGCAGGTATTTCAGACGTAACTTCAAAATCTTTAGGTTCTAACACACCAGTTAACATGGTTCGTGCTACAATCGAAGGATTAAAACAATTAAAACGTGTTGAAGATGTTGCTGCTTTACGTGGCAAATCAGTTGAAGAACTTTTAGGATAAGGAGGACATTATAATGGCAGAATTAAAGATTACTTTAAAGAAAAGCTTGATTGGACGTCCTCAAAACCAAATCGATACTTGTAAAGCATTAGGCTTAACAAAAATTCGTTCAACAGTTGTTAAACCAGCTAACGTAGCAATTAAAGGTATGGTTAACACAGTTTCACATTTAGTGGATGTTGAGGAAGTTTAATTTAAAACTTATAAGAGGAGGTGCCCAGAACATGAAACTTCATGAATTACAACCAGCTGAAGGTTCTCGTAAAGAACGTAACCGTGTTGGTAGAGGTCAAGGTTCAGGAAATGGTAAAACTGCTGGACGCGGAAGCAAAGGTCAAAAAGCTCGTTCAGGCGGTGGCGTTAGATTAGGATTCGAAGGTGGACAAACTCCATTATTCCGTCGTATTCCAAAACGTGGTTTCCAAAATATTAATCGTAAAGAATATGCAGTTGTAAATCTTGAAACATTAAATCGTTTTGAAGATGGTCAAGAAGTAACTGCGGCTGTACTAGTTGAGGCTGGTATCGTTAAAAACGAAAAAGACGGTATCAAAGTGTTAGCTAATGGTAAACTTGAACGTAAGTTAACTGTAAAAGCAAATAAATTCTCGCAAGCAGCAAAAGAAGCTATTGAAGCTGCAGGTGGAACTGTAGAGGTGATCTAATGTTCACTCTACTAAAAAATGCTGTTCAAATGAAGGAAATTAGAAATCGTCTATTATTCACATTGATGATTCTAATTATCTTTCGTATTGGATCACAAGTAACGGTTCCTGGTGTAAATGCTGGAGCAATTCAAACATTTGCAACTACAGGAATCTTCGGGTTGTTAAATACATTTAGCGGTGGTGCGTTATCAAACTTCTCATTATTCTCAATGGGAGTTTCACCATATATCACTGCTTCGATTGTTGTTCAATTGTTACAAATGGATCTCTTACCGACATTCGTTGAATGGTCTAAACAAGGGGAAGTAGGTCGTCGTAAATTAAATACAGCAACGAGATATTTAACAATTGTGATTGGATTTTTCCAAGCTTATGCAATTTCATTTGGATTTAACGTTTGGTCAAATTATGGCTTAATTAATAATCCAGGAATTAAAACATTTTTAATGATTGCGCTTGTGTTAACAGCTGGTTCAATGTTCCTTACATGGTTAGGGGACATGATAACCGTTAAGGGGATTGGAAATGGTGTTTCTGTTCTAATCTTCGCAGGTATCGTAGCAAGAATGCCGCATGATATTTATGAATTCTATGTAAAACAAATTCAAGGTCGTGCAGACACTGAATTATATCGTGCAATAGGATTCACGGTTGCATTGATTGTAGCGATTGTTTTAGTCGTTATGTTAGTAGTTTATATTGAGCAAGCACAACGTCGCTTACCAATTTCCTACTCAAAACGTGCAACAGGATCAAGTGAAACATCTTGGTTACCATTAAAAATCAACTCTGCAGGGGTAATTCCTGTTATCTTTGCTAGTTCATTTATGACATTACCATCAACGATTTTAAGTCTTTATGCTAATGATCATAGTGAGTCTGGCTGGTACCAAATTGCAACTAACATTTTTGATTTTACTAAGCCTGCTGGTGCAACATTATACACAGTGTTAATTGTTGTATTTACATTCTTCTATGCTTTCGTTCAGGTAAACCCTGAGAAAGTAGCAGAAAACTTACAAAAATCTGGTGGTTACATCCTAAGTGTTCGTCCAGGTAAAGATACTGAATCATTTGTTTCAAGTACATTACTACGATTGAGTACAGTAGGTGCTCTTTACTTAGGAGGTATTTCAATTCTTCCTATGGTGGCTGCAGCATTGTGGAACTTACCAAGAGGATTGATGCTAGGTGGTACAAACCTTCTAATCGTTGTCGGGGTTGCTTTAGAAATCAGCCGTCAAATTGAAGGTCGTACGATTAAGCGTAAGTATAAAGGATTTATTGAGGAATAACGGATTGATTGACAAGATGCAGAAATGCGTTTTGTCAGTTCCTCAGTTATGATTCTAGGAGGCAACTATGAACATTATTTTAATGGGCTTACCTGGTGCAGGTAAAGGCACTCAAGCTGAAAAGATTGTTGCTACATACGGAATCCCGCATATTTCAACAGGAGATATGTTCCGTGCTGCTATGCAACAACAAACTGAATTAGGTCTTAAAGCTAAATCATTCATGGATAAAGGCGAACTAGTACCTGATGAAGTAACAAACGGCATTGTAAAGGAACGTTTACAACAAGCCGATACAGAAAAAGGATTCTTATTGGACGGTTTCCCACGTACTCAAGCTCAAGCGGAAGCACTTGATAAAATCATGCAAGATTTAAATCGCTCAATTGATGCAGTGATTAATATTGAAGTGAACCCTGAGATCTTAATGCAACGTCTAACAGGAAGAATTATTTGTCGTAACTGTGGATCAACATATCACAAAACAAATAATCCACCTAAAGTAGAAGGAACATGTGATCGTTGTGGGTCTCACGATTTTTACCAACGTGAAGACGATAAGCCTGAAACAGTGGAAAATCGAATTCAAATTAATATCGAACAATCAAAACCAATCTTAAACTACTATAAAGCAAAAGGCATATTACGTAATGTAGATGGCGAAAGTGGAATTGACAATCTATTCCAAACGATTCAATCAATTATGGGAGAACCTCGCTAGACTCTGCCTGTTATCTTGCATTTATTGTAGCTGAAATGGTATACTTAGAAAGTTAGATAACGGTAGAAGTCCGTCAAATAATCCGTAAAAACTTATTACAAGTAAGGAGGATAAGACATGGCAAAGGAAGACGTAATTGAAATTGAAGGTATTGTTAATGAAACATTACCAAATGCGATGTTCAAGGTCGAACTTGAAAATGGTCATGAGGTTTTAGCGCATGTATCTGGAAAAATCCGGATGCACTACATTAAAATTTTACCAGGCGATAAAGTTACGGTTGAATTATCACCGTATGATTTAACGCGTGGAAGAATCACGTATCGCTTTAAATAATGGACTCCGTTAATGAAATAGAGGAGGGAACTTAAATGAAAGTTAGAGCATCAGTAAAACCAATTTGCGAAAAATGTAAAGTTATTAAACGCAATGGTAAAGTTATGGTGATTTGTCAAAATCCCAAACATAAACAACGTCAAGGATAATATATAAGGAGGTACTCATTAGTATGGCTCGTATTGCAGGTGTGGATATTCCACGTGAAAAACGTGTTGTTATTTCTTTAACCTATATTTACGGAATCGGTATTACTACTTCAAAACAAATTTTAGCTGCTGCTAATGTTAATGAAGATACTCGTGTTCGCGAATTAACGAATGATGAGTTAGACCGTATCCGTGCTGAAGTGGATAAACTAAAAATTGAAGGTGACTTACGTCGTGAAGTGAACTTGAACATCAAACGTTTGATGGAAATCGGTTCATACCGTGGAGTTCGCCATCGTCGTGGTTTACCAGTTCGTGGACAAAATACAAAAAATAATGCTCGTACTCGTAAAGGCCCAGCTAAGGCTATTGCAGGTAAGAAAAAATAATTTAGAGAAGAAGGAGGTTAATTCTTCATGGCAAAGAAAGTTGTACGCAAACGCCGCGTGAAAAAGAATATTGAATCTGGTGTAGCACACATCCGTTCAACATTTAATAATACAATTGTTATGATTACAGACGTTCATGGTAATGCTGTTTCATGGTCTTCTGCAGGTGCTTTAGGATTTAAAGGTTCTAAAAAATCAACACCATTTGCTGCTCAAATGGCTGCTGAATCTGCTGCAAAAGGTTCAATGGAGCACGGAATGAAAACTGTAGAAGTTTCTGTTAAAGGTCCTGGTTCAGGTCGTGAAGCTGCTATTCGTTCATTACAAGCTACAGGTTTAGAAGTGACAGCAATTCGTGACGTAACACCAATCCCTCATAATGGATGTCGTCCTCCAAAACGCCGTCGTGTGTAATGGATTGTTATTGTTGAATTTTGTCGGACAATCGCACATTGAACGAACGTTTTGAAAGGGGTAAAAAACATGATCGAAATTGAAAAACCAAAAATTGAGACGATTGAAGTCAGCGAAGATGCAAAATTTGGTAAATTCGTTGTTGAGCCACTTGAACGCGGTTATGGTACTACCTTAGGGAATTCATTACGCCGAATCTTATTATCGTCACTCCCTGGTACTGCAGTAACAGATATCCAAATGGATGGCGTTTTACATGAATTTTCAACAATAGATGGCGTAGTTGAAGATGTAGCTGCAATCATTTTAAATATTAAAAAAATTGCACTTAAATCTTTCAGTGAAGATGAAAATAAAGTATTAGAAATTGATGTTAAGGGACCAGCAGTTGTAACTGCAGGCGATATCAAACACGATAGCGACATTCAAGTTCTAAACCCTGATTTATACATTTGTACAGTAGCAGAAGGTCATCACTTCCATGTTCGTATGAACGCTAAAAATGGTCGTGGGTATGTTCGCTCTGATTACAATAAATCTGAAAATATGCCAATTGGTGTTATTCCAATTGATTCTATTTATACTCCGATTAGTAAAGTGAACTACCAAGTAGAGAACACTCGTATTGGTCAAAAAAATGTTTATGATAAACTAACTCTTGATGTATGGACAGATGGTTCTATCGCACCTCAAGATGCTATTAGTTTAGCAGCTCGTATTTTAACAGAACACTTGAATATTTTTGTTAACTTAACAAATGAAGCACTTCCTATGGAAATCATGGTTGAAAAAGAAGAAACTCAAAAAGAACGTCTTCTTGAAATGACTATTGAAGAATTAGATTTATCAGTTCGTTCTTATAACTGCTTGAAACGTGCTGGAATTAATACAGTTCATGAATTAACAAGCAAATCAGAAGCTGAAATGATCAAAGTTCGTAACTTAGGTCGTAAATCTCTTGAAGAAGTAAAACAAAAACTAATCGATTTAAATTTAGACTTACGTCGTGAAGACTAATAGAAACTCTTAAGAAGGAGGAATATTATAAAATGGCTTATCGTAAATTAGGACGTACAAGTTCACAACGTAAAGCGTTACTACGTGACTTGACAACAGACTTAATTATTAACGAACGTATCGTTACTACTGAAGCTCGTGCTAAAGAAATTCGTTCTACTGTAGAAAAAATGATTACTTTAGGTAAACGTGGTGACTTACATGCTCGTCGTCAAGCAGCTGCATTTGTTCGTAACGAAGTTGCAGATGTTCGTGAAGAAGGCGAAAAAATCGTTGTTGAAACAGCGTTGCAAAAATTATTTAATGATTTAGCTTCTCGTTACAACGAACGTCAAGGTGGATACACTCGTATTCTTAAAACAGAACCTCGTCGTGGCGATGCTGCACCAATGGTTATCATTGAATTAGTTTAATATAACATTCAATCGAACACTTTTCGATGGTTGAAAAGAGCGTCATGATGGTAATAATCATCTTGCTTTGTAAGATGGGAAGTCTGAGGCTACTGAAAGGTAGCCTTATTCTTTCCTTGATTATTTAGTCTAGCTCGTTGCCTTCCCGTCATTCACTTGGCGGGGAAGCACTTCATCGTAATAAAGTGTGTTTTTTTATTTATACATATTTTTTTATCATACATAAAATAAGGAAAGGGGTGTCGTTATTGGATCATACTATTATTGAGTTGGATAATATTCATTATCGTTATCATGAAGACGATGCCAGAGAAGCCCTTGCCGGAGTTTCACTAGAAATTCGACGAGGTGAATGGTTAGCAATTATTGGTCATAATGGGTCCGGGAAATCTACTTTGGCCAAAGTTATGAATGGTTTGATTGAAGCAAATACAGGATCTGTTGTTGTGAATGGGAAAGTGTTAACTGAAGAAACTGTGTTTGAAGCAAGAAGAACAGTTGGAATGGTGTTCCAAAATCCTGATAATCAATTCGTGGGAACTACTGTGGAAGATGATATTGCTTTTGGGTTGGAGAATATTGGACTTCCTCGAGAAGAAATGCTCGAACGTGTAACCAGAGTTCTTGATATGGTGAAAATGTCTGAATTTCGGACGAAAGAACCAGCTCGCTTATCAGGTGGGCAAAAACAAAGAGTAGCCATTGCGGGAGTAACGGCATTAGAACCTGAAGTAATTATTTTGGATGAAGCAACATCGATGTTAGATCCAAAAGGGCGTTTAGAAGTGATTTCGACGATTCAAAAGCTTCATAAAGAAAAGAAGATTACCGTTATTTCTATTACACATGATTTGGATGAAGCGGCTCAAGCAGACAGAGTTGTCCTAATGGAGCAAGGTCAAATTCAACAAATTGGGACTCCAAAGGAAATTTTTAAATTAGGATCCAAACTAGTTGAAAAAGGATTAGATGTTCCTTTTGCTGAGAAACTGATAGAAGCTCTTCGTGAAAGAGGAATAAATGTCCCTGAGGAGTATTTAGATGAGGAAGGATTGGTGGAGTGGTTATGGACATCCGTTTTAACGAAGTAAATTTCGCATACCAAGCAAACACTCCTTTTGAAACACGAGCATTATATGACGTGAATTTTGCAATTCCTTCTGGAAAATATACTGCAATTATCGGTCATACTGGTTCAGGGAAGTCAACTATTCTTCAACATTTGAATGCTTTATTAAAGCCTACTACAGGAACAGTGGCCTTAGGGGAACGTATCGTAGATGCTCAAACGAGTAATAAGGATTTGAAACCTTTACGAAAGAAAGTAGGAATTGTATTCCAATTTCCGGAAGCACAACTTTTTGAAGAAACTGTTGAGAAAGATATTGCTTTTGGCCCAAAGAATTTTGGAGTGAGCGAGGAAGAAGCCAATCAAATTGCCAAAGACACACTGAAGATTGTGGGGCTTCCTGAAGATGTCTTGCAAAAGTCACCGTTTGATTTATCCGGAGGACAAATGCGACGTGTTGCTATTGCTGGGGTTTTAGCGATGCAGCCTGAGGTGTTAGTACTAGATGAACCAACTGCGGGACTAGATCCTAAAGGTCGTAAAGAAATGATGGAGATGTTTTCCTCCTTACAAAAAGAGCAAGGGATTACCATCGTTTTAGTAACTCACCAAATGAATGATGTAAGCGACTATGCAGATTACGTGATTGTTTGTGAAAAAGGGACGGTTGTAAAAACTGGTACGCCTGAAGAAGTGTTTGCAGATGCACGTTGGCTACAAGAAAAACAATTAGGCCTTCCTTCAACGATTCAATTTGTGGAAAAGCTAAAAGCAAAAGGTTTTTCAACCGAAGAGCGTCCAATGACGTTAGATCAATTAGCGGATTTACTGGTTTCACACTCTAATTTAGGAGGTGAAGCAAGTGCTCGATAAATTGATATTAGGACGTTATTTACAAGGAGACTCATGGATCCATAAACTAGATCCAAGAACGAAATTAATTGGAACATTTGCGTTTGTATTAGTCATCTTCTTGGCCAATAACTGGATAACCTATGGCTTGTTGATTGCCTATACACTTATTGCGTTACTGTTGTCAAAGATTCCTCTAGGATTCTTCTGGAAAGGAATTCGCCCATTAATTTGGGTCATTCTATTTACCGTAGCACTTCAAATCCTATTCACCAGCGGAGGGGAAGTTTACTTTAAATGGGGATTCCTTCAAGTGACTTCCGATGGGATTATTAACGCGATATTCATTTTTTTACGATTCGTATTAATTATCTCATTCTCAACGCTCTTAACGCTAACAACTGCACCTTTGCAGTTGACAGATGCCATTGAAGCGGTGATGAAGCCTCTTTCTATTGTGAAGTTTCCGGTACATGAGGTTGCGTTAATGCTATCGATTGCGCTTCGTTTCGTTCCAACCTTAATGGATGAAGCACAAAAAATTATGAACGCGCAACGAGCTCGTGGGGTTGATTTTGGAGAAGGAAATCTCTTTGAACAAATGAAGGCGATTATTCCAATTCTTATTCCGCTTTTTGTGAGCTCATTGAATCGTGCAGAAGACTTGGCTACAGCCATGGAAGCACGTGGATATCAAGGAGGAGACGGACGTAGTAAATACCGTGTCCTACATTATGAAATGCGTGATGCCATTGCGGGATTATCCCTAGTGGCCGTAACCATTTTATTATTTGTATTTAAAGCATAAAAAATAAGGAGCTTGACTTGTCAAGCTCTTTTTTGAAAGAAGGGAAAAAGATGCAGCGATATAAACTCGTTATTCAATACGATGGAACTCCCTATGTTGGATTTCAAGTGCAAGAGAATGGGAATAGTATTCAAGCAGAACTGAATAAGGCACTGAAAAAGATGACAAAGGGTCAATACATTCCAGTTAGTGGATCTGGACGTACAGACTCTGGGGTACATGCCAACGGTCAAGTAGTTCATATCGACTATCCGAAAGCCATTGAGGCAGCTTCACTCGTTCGTGCGATGAATAGTTTGTTACCAACTGCAATCCGTATTTTAAGAGCAGAAGCGGTGTCTGAAGACTTTCACGCACGCTATAGTGTGACAGGAAAACGATATATTTATAAAGTAACGAATGCACCTGTGCAGAGTCCGTTTCTTCGTCAGTATGAGCTGCATCACCCATTCAAAACGGATGTAGACCGCATCAACAAGGCTTTTGAAGCAGTGATTGGAGAACATGATTTTACAAGTTTTTGTTCGACAAAAAGCGATAAAGACTCCAAAGTTCGCGTTGTGACGAAAGCAGAAGTGAAGAGAAACGGTGATGAATTAATTTTTACTTTTGAAGGGAAAGGTTTCCTCTACAATATGGTTCGCATTTTAGTTGGAACGGCGCTTCAAATTGGAGATGGCTTACGAGAAGTGGAAGAAATGAAGCAAATTCTTGAAGCGATGGACCGAAATGTGGCTGGACCAACCGCGCCTGCTCACGGACTGTACTTAGATGAAGTGTTTTATAAGAATTTCGACTAGAAATATGATAGGATGAAGATAGTTATATTAAAAGGAGTGTCAATATGGTATTGAAAGATTTCGACAAAAATTTAGAAAAATACGCTAAATTATTAATCTCAACAGGGATTAACGTGCAACCAGGTCACACAGTGAATATTGTGATTGACGTAGACCAAGCACCATTAGCTCGTTTATTAGTAAAAGAAGCTTACGCACACGGAGCAAGCGAAGTTATTGTATCATGGGCAGACGATTTCGTAGGCCGTGAACGCTTATTACACGCAGCTGAAGACCGTATCACAAACGTTCCAGAATACCGTGTAGCAGAAATGAACTACTTATTAGAGAAGAAAGCAAGCCGCTTAAACGTTCGCTCAGCTGACCCAGACGCATTTGCTGGAGTATCAGCAGAACGTCTACAACAATCAACAAAAGCATTAAGTCTTGCATTAAAACCATTACGTACAGCAACACAAGCCAACAAAGTGAGCTGGACAGTAGCCGCTGCGGCTGGTAAAGAATGGGCGAAGAAAGTATTCCCTAATGCTGCAACGGACGAAGAAGCAGTAGATTTATTATGGGATCAAATCTTCAAAACTTGCCGTGTTTACGCTGATGATCCAGTAGCAGCATGGAAAGAACATGAAGAAAAATTAGACAAAAAAGCAGCTATCTTAAACAAAGAACAATTCGTGAAATTACACTACACTGCACCAGGGACAGACTTAACCCTAGGAATGCCTAAAAACCATGTTTGGGAGAGTGCTGGAAGCATCAATGCTCAAGGAGAACACTTCATCGCAAATATGCCAACAGAAGAAGTCTTCTCAGCTCCTGATTTCCGCGTAGCTGATGGATACGTATCAAGTACAAAACCATTAAGTTACAACGGAAACATTATCGAAGGCATCAAAGTGACTTTCAAAGACGGTCAAATCACAGAAGTATCTGCTGAAAAAGGCGACCAAGTAATGAAAGACTTAGTATTCGAAAACAATGGTGCTCGTGGATTAGGTGAAGTTGCACTCGTAAGTGACCCATCACCAATCTCTCAATCAGGCATTACATTCTTCAACACATTATTCGATGAAAATGCCTCAAACCACTTAGCAATTGGTTCTGCTTATGCAACAAGCGTTAAAGGTGGAGAAAAATTCGAAACTGAAGAAGAATTAAGAGAAGCTGGATTAAACCGTGCGGATGTTCACGTGGACTTCATGATTGGTGGACCAGAAATGAACGTTGATGGTATCCGTGAAGACGGTACTGTCGTTCCAATCTTCCGCAACGGAGACTGGGCAATTTAGTAAAAATATAGATTAAACCCAACAAAAAAGGGCATCAAGCTTAGGAGAACTCCTAAACTTGATGTCCTTTTTTAGTAAGAAGACTATAGAAAAATCTTATAGAGGTATAAAAAAACTCAATTGGTAAAAAAATCACAAACATTGTACAATAAATAGAGATAAAAACTTACAAATCTCGCAATAATTCTATTAATTCGATTGTATTTTGCGAATAAGTTTGATTTGGAAGATAAGCCACTCCAATAGGGAAGAAACTCTTCTTATCGTCTAGTGGGATCCAAGTAAGAGAAGCATCAGAATAAAATTCCTTATATTCATGGGCCATAATGCATATGGAATTAAAGGTTGCTAAACTAGCTAGCAAAACTTCCCAATTATCATCTGTATAAACAATATGAGGCTCAAATCCAAAGTCTCTAGAACGAGTATGCAGTAGTTTTCCTAACATAAAGTTTCTTGATAAAGTACTGAAACGTTCATTTTTGAGATGTTCAAAGGTGAGTGAGGATGCCTGTTCAAACGGATGCCCTTTCGGAACGACGATACTAGCATGGTATCCCAAAAATTCTTTTTGAAAAGGCTCAAGGTAAATATCGGTTTCAATCTTTGGAAACGAAAGAACTCCAAGATCAATTTCGCCATTGACGAGAGCTGTTTGTAGTTCTCTAGATCCACCTTGAATCATTGTTAGATGAACTGTTGGGTGGGACATCATAAATCTTGAGAATACTGGCATTAATTTAATGGCAAAAAGAGTTGGGAGACCTATTCGAATCGTTTCTTTTTGCGGGCGATTTAGCTTTTGAATCTTTTGAACAGTTTCTTCTAACTGTAAAATGATTTTTTTCGCTTCTTCGTAAAGAATTTGCCCAGCATCCGTTAAGCTGATTCCGTTTGTTTGCTGAATGAAAAGAGGAGTATGTAATTCTGATTCTAATTTTTTAATGGTTTGGGAAAGGGTAGGTTGTGTGATGAATAAACTGCGTGCAGCTGGGGAATATCCCCCATGGTCAACGATACTTACAAAGTATTGTAGATGTTTAATATCCATTTGAATGTCTCCTCGTCATTTAAGTGAAATCTTACACATTATTTTATCAAAGAAAAAAATGAGAAGCAATGTCTATTTAAATTAAGGAGGAATAAGTATGAAAATAACAATAGCTGGTGCTGGAGCGATGGGAAGTCGTTTCGGATTGATGTTGCATAACGCGGGGCACGAAGTAGTACTAGTAGATGGTTGGAAAGATCATGTAGAAGCCATTCAAAAAGAGGGATTAAAAGCAAACTTCAATGGAGAGGAAGTCGTTGTAAAATTACCAGCGCTACTCCAAAGTGAAGTAACAGAGTCTGCGACGAGTGATTTGATTATTCTATTTACAAAGGCAATGCAATTAGAAAAAATGCTCAATGATTTAAAACCTGTTATTCATGAAAAGACTAAGGTGCTATGCTTACTAAACGGTATTGGTCACGAAGAAGTCATTGAAAAATTTGTTCCTAAAGAAAATATCTTTATAGGAAATACTATGTGGACTGCAGGAATGGAAGGTCCAGGACGAGTGAAACTATTTGGTAGTGGAACAGTTGCGTTGAAGAACTTAGTGGATACTGACGATGCAAAAGAAGGAGCTCTTGAAATTGTTGAGGTATTGAATAGCGCAGGTTTAAACGCTAATTATTCAGAGAATATGCTATATGCCATCTACAAGAAGGCTTGTGTCAATGGTACAATGAATGGCTTATGTACCATTTTATTAAGTAATATGTATGAGTTTGGATCTACTACAGATGCTCATATGATTGTTGAAAATATTGTGAAAGAATTTGCAGATGTTGCAAAATTTGAAAATATCGAAATAAATGTTTCAGAAATTGTTGAATATATCGAGAGTAATTGTTATAATTGTAAGACAATTGGACTTCATTATCCATCTATGTATCAAGACTTGAATAAAAATAATCGTTTAACAGAAATTGATTATATTAATGGTGCGGTTGTTCGTAAAGGTAAGAAATATGGAATACCAACACCGTATTGTGCTTTTCTTACAGCTTTAGTTCATTGTAAAGAACAAATTTTAGGAGCTAAATAGCTCAAGAAAGAGGGGAAATTATGGAAGCTCAGGCTCAAACAAAAATGACTGGAAAAGTCTTTATCAATAAAATCTTATCAGGAACAGCACTAGGGGTTATTGTTGGTCTAATTCCAAACGCTGTTTTATCTGCAATCTTAAAATATTTTAGTCAATATCCAATTGCTGTAACAATTACACAAATTGCAGTAATTTTCCAATTAGCAACGCCCCTTATCATTGGTGGATTAATCGCTTTACAATTTGGATTTAAACCAATGGAAATGATGGTAACAGCAGGTGCCTGCTTTGTAGCCAGTGGGGTTGTAACTTACAATGCTGAATTGAAAGCTTATGTAGGTGCTGGAACAGGGGACTTAATCAATACCATGGTGACCGCTGCGATTGCAGTTGGAATGTTGATGCTCATTAAAGATAAATTTGGTTCAACAGCAGTGGTTGCAATGCCAATCGTCGTTGGGGTTGGATCTGCGTTTATCGGATTATTACTCTTACCATACGTTAAAATGATTACTGCAGCGATTGGTCAAGTGATCAACGAGTTCACAACATTACAACCAATTTTGATGTCTATCTTAATCTGCTGCTCATTCGCATTTTTAATCATCTCACCAATCTCTACAGTAGCGATTGGTTTAGCGATTCAGTTAAACGGTGTGTCTGCCGGGGCTGCTGCAATGGGGGTTGCTGCAACCGCTGTAGCATTAGTAGTTCATTCATGGAAAGTGAATAAATCAGGGGTAACATTAGCGATTGCTTTAGGAGCAATGAAATTAATGATGCCAAACTTATTCAAATATCCAGTTATCTTGATTCCATGTTTATCGACAGCAATTCTTTCAGCGATTCCTGTAGCGCTCTTCTCAGTAAGTGGTACTCCACAATCTGCTGGATTCGGTCTTGTAGGTTTAGTAGGACCATTAGCTTCTATTGATGCAGGATTGAATGTTGGATTAGCTGCTATTGTATGGTTAGCTGTTCCAATTGCTGCTGCGATTGCAAGCAAGCTTGTATTTGAAAAAGTATTAAAACTATACGATTCTTCAGTAGTCTTCAAATTCCAAGACTAATCAACAGAATTCCTATCGGCTCCTTCATGTAATTGCATGGAGGAGTTTATTTTTATTTTCCAAAGAAGATGGTACAATAAATCTAATAGAAGGGAGTGGTTGCATGAGAATTCAGCAACTCATTTATTTTGAAAAAATTGCTGAAAAAGGTTCGATGAATGAGGCGGCTAAAGAGTTATACGTCAGCCAACCAAGTTTGTCGAAGGCCATTCGTGAACTTGAAATCGAGATGGATATTACGCTTTTTCAACGTGGAAATACGGGAATTACTTTGACGGCAGAAGGACGAGAATTTCTTGTATATGCTCGTCAAGTCCTCGATCAAGTGAATTTGATGGAAGAAAAATACAAAAGACAAACCAAACGGAAACGAACATTCTCAGTATCCGCTCAGCACTATGCCTTTGTGGTCCATGCCTTTGTAGATTTTATTCAAAAGGAAGCTGGAGACGAATATCAATTCACGCTTCGCGAAACAGAAACACAAAACATTTTAGAAGACTTAACGAACTATAAGAGTGAGATTGGTGTCTTGTATTTGAATGATTTCAACCGTAAAGTCATGGAAAAATTATTCAAAGAAAAGGACTTAGTCTTCACGCCACTCTTCACGGCACAACCACACGTATTCTTAAGTACTCAAAATCCACTTGCCGAAAAAGAGAGCATTGCGCTAGAAGAATTAGAAGACTATCCTTATTTATCCTATGAACAGGGAGAAGAAAACTCATTCTACTTCTCAGAGGAAATCCTCAGCACGATGGAGCATAAGAAGAGCATTAAGGTAAGTGACCGTGCGACCATCTTTAATTTAATGGTCGGATTAAATGGATACACGATTAGTTCAGGGATTATTAGTAGCAAGCTGAACGATGATAAGATTGTTGCGGTTCCTCTGGACGTGGAAGATACGATGGAACTGGGGATCTTGCAACATGATCAGCGAAAATTATCGAAGGAAGCAGAGCGATTCTTGCATATGCTGAAAACACATATTCAGGAATACGGCTTTGAAGTTAAAAATCTTGATTTTTAATTCACAAAGAGGTTGAAACTATTCGGAAAATCGGGGATAATAAAAGAAGGTAAGACAGAATTACTCAATAGAAGGAGACGGATGCAAATGAGTTGGAAAGAAACAGCAAAACTATGGGAATCTTTTGATGCACTAGAAGAAGGATTAAAGGTGCAATTACAATCAATGGATGACGTTCAAAAAGAGGAAGCCTTCTATACACCATTAGAATTTGGTACTGCGGGAATGCGTGGAATTGTTGGACCTGGGATCAATCGCATGAACACTTACACTGTTCGTCAGGCAACAGAAGGATTATCACGCTTAATTGAAAGTTACGGGGAAGAAGCGAAAAAACGTGGCGTAGCGATTGCTTATGATTCACGTCATTTTTCACCAGAATTCGCAATGGAATCTGCACGTACATTAGCCACTCATGGCATTGCGTCATATGTATTTGAAAGCTTACGTCCAACGCCAGAATTATCATTCGCGGTACGTTACTTGCATACATTTGCCGGAATTATGATTACAGCTAGTCATAACCCAGCAGCTTACAATGGATATAAAGTATATGGTGAAGACGGCGGTCAAATGCCTCCAAAAGATGCAGATGCTTTAACTGCATACGTTCGCCAAGTGGCAAATCCACTTGAAATCGAAGTGCTAGATGATGATGCATTAGAAGCATCAGGCCTTGTAACGATTATCGGGAAAGACGTCGATGATGCGTACTTGAAAGAAATCAAAACGGTATCTGTGAATCCAAAACTTCTTAGCGATGTAGAAGGATTATCAGTCGTTTATACCCCATTACACGGAACTGGGTTAATGCTTGTAGAAAAAGCATTAGAACAAGCAGAATTCAAAGGATTGCATGTGGTTGAAGAACAAGCGGTGCCAGATGGAGACTTCTCAACAGTTAAATCTCCAAACCCTGAAGAAGCAGGCGCATTTGAATATGCGGTAGAATTAGGGAAAAAAGTAGGCGCTGATGTATTATTAGCGACTGACCCTGATGCGGACCGTATGGGTGCTGCAGTACGCTTACCAGATGGAAGCTACCAAGTAATTACAGGGAACCAAATCGCGGCTATCTTAGTCGATTACTTATTATATGCTCACCAACAAGCAGGAACTCTTCCAAGTAATGCGCTTGTCGTGAAATCAATCGTAAGTAGCGAACTTCCAACAGCTGTGGCTAAAAGCTATGGCGCTGAAATGATGAATGTATTAACAGGATTCAAATTTATCGCAGAGCAAATCCAACACGACGAAGAAACTGGCGAACATACTTTCATGTTCGGTTTCGAAGAAAGTTATGGATACCTTGTGAAATCATTCGTCCGTGATAAAGATGCGGTTCAAGCAGTGTTATTACTAACAGAAGTAGCTGCACGCTTCAAGAACGAAGGCAAAACTTTATATGATGGTCTTCAAGCATTATATGCAAAACATGGTTACTTCTTAGAAAAGACAATCTCTGTAACAGTCGCTGGTTTAGAAGGACCACAAAAAATTAAAGCTTTATTAGATGGCTTACGTTCTTCAGTTCCAACAAGCTTTGGAGGATTGAAAGTAGCATTAGCTCAAGACTTCGCAGTGAATGAGCAAAAAGATGCGAATGGGGTCGTTTCTGAAATTGGACTTCCAACCTCTAACGTATTGAAATACATCTTGGAAGACGGATCATGGATTGCGGTTCGCCCAAGTGGTACAGAACCAAAAATTAAGTTCTATATCGGAGCGAAAGCAGATAGTGAAGAAGCTGCAAAAGAAAAAGTAGCTGCCTTACAAGCCGACTTAGAAAAATTACAATAATGAAAGTCGTTGAGCACTCTTACATTTGTAGGGGTGCTTTTTTAGTCTTTATAGAAAGAAAGTTTTGAGAATCAAAGGAGTATGCTATAATAAAATTCATATAAATAAACTTTCAAAGATTGCTATTTTAAAAGTATTAAGGAGAACTCAATGAAAAAAGAACTTAAATTACTTCTAGTAGGGAGCTCGTTATTCTGTTCATTCGTCATTGCAGGCTGCTCAGCTACTCCATCTGCTACAAGTGAAACCACACAAGCTCAAACGAAATCTACGGTTTATCATAAAAATGATGTTACTGGTCCAGCGGCTTCCTTTGATTGGGATGCTAAAATGCCTCCATTAAGGAATTACGAACAAACGTATGTAGAATCTAATAGTGGAAAAACTGTAAAAATGCCTTTATCTGGGGTGAAAAAAGCAGCAGAAGATCTTGCAGAGAAGAAAAAGAGCATTACAGATAGTAAAGTACAAGAAGCATTAAAATTAGTGGACGCTGTCTTTGTAAATCAAGAAAATTTTGATGCGCTGTTAAATGCCACAACTACCTCTAATCAAGAAGAATTTTTTGATAAACTATGGAATGGGTATATGGTGAAGATGGTGACAGAATCCAGACCAACCTTCTCTAATGATGCAGAGATAGAGTTTCAAGGAGTTACTTATCCTATTAAAGTTTATGGACCTATGTATTTAAAAGTAAATACAAACTCACTAGGGAAAGCAGGAGCTTACACGCTGGAAGATTATAAAGTCGATGGGGATACCGTGTATTTGAAATTCCAAGCTCCAAAAGTAGATCTCTATCAATATGAAGTACAAGCAAGTTATCAAAGAGACAATCAAGCTTTCTTTGAAGGGTTGATCCAGGAATCTCAAAAGATAGGACAATCTGATTTCTCTAAAGCCCTATTGCTTAAGTTGATTTATCGATTAGCAGCCCTAGGGTTTAAATCGAATTTGGGAGTGAACTTAGAAGGTATGGATTATCTTCCAAGAAATACGCACTATTTAGCGATTAAAGTCGACGATAAAGGAAAAGCAACGATTGATGACGTAAACTTAGTCAACCTTCTTCAAATTGATTTGAAAACAGCGAATGAAGCGAATAAAGGAAAATTCGAATAAAGCAGAATAATGGAAGACCGGTAATACTCAAGGAGTGTTATCGGTTATTTGTTTGTCTAAACTCCTTAAAATCAATAGTGTTACAGTCGGGCTTGCATGGTATAATGAAGTCAAAGCAACCGAAGAACAAGTATTATCAAAAAGAAATTAAGGGAGAATTGAAAAATGACAAAATTTATTGAATCACCAGCGGTAAAAAAATTATGTGAACTGACCAAAGAATCGTACTTACGTTACTGGGATGAACGTAATGGCGGGAACGTATCAGTACGTCTAGAAGCTAGCGAAGTAGAAGGTTATGAAGATGTGAGAGAAGTCAAACGTGTCCTCGACTTAGGATTCGACGCCTCTACACTTGCAGGATTCTATTACTTAGTAACAGGGACAGGCCGTTACTTCAGAAATGTCACCAATCAACCGCTTCTTGATTTAGGCTTGGTTCGTATTTCAGAAGACGGACAAAAAGCAGAGTTACTATGGGGATTCGAAGATGGCGGAAAACCAACCTCAGAATTCGCGAGCCACTTAATGAGCCACATCGAACGACTCAAGGTGAATCCAAATCATAAAGTAGTCTTCCATTGCCACCCAACAAACTTAATCGCATTAAGCTTCACACAACCATTAGACGAACGTCATTTATCAAGACTACTTTGGAAAATGCAAGCGGAATCCATCGTCGTCTTCCCAGAAGGTATCGGCGTAATTCCTTATATGACACCTGGAACAAACGAGATTGGGGAAGCAACAGCTGCGAAGATGGCTGAGTTTAGAGCGGTGATTTGGCCACACCATGGATTATTTGCATCAGGCGATACGCTGGATGAAACATATGGTTTAATCGAAGTGATTGAAAAAGCTGCGATGATTTACTCTCAAGTCGGTGCACAAGGCGGAAAAATCCTACAAGAAATTACAGATAAGCAATTACAAGAAATTGCGGAATACTTTAACATGACTCCGCACGAAGGATTCTTAGACCTATAAAAAATAAATAGAGCAAAAAGCAAGTCTGAAGTGCACCCTGTCAAGTAGACAGGAAAATAA